>JALFGN010000006.1 GCA_022777285.1 Blautia sp. | reverse complement strand
CCGATCTCAGTGGAAGGAGTACGCTATACAGTTCCTCAGTTTATTCGCCCTGCACATATGGAAGATACCGTTACGCTGCGCTTCCGGGTAGGGGCCGTTTATAAGGATGCTTATATCAGTGTATATTTGGGAGAACGGCGTCTGGTACATAAGAAAAAGAAAAAACTTACACCGGGAGAAATGGAACAAGTAGTATTGAAAAAAACAGATTTGACATCGGATGGAAGTTTCGATAAGATTACAGTGAAAGTAGAGGTGGCATAAGTATGATGGAGACAAGAGAACTGATTTGTATTAATTGTCCTTTGGGATGCAGCCTCACCGTAACAATGGAAAATGGAACAGTAAAAAAAGTAGAAGGAAATACCTGCCCAAAAGGGGAAGCTTACGGTGAAAAAGAAGTAACCAATCCAACGCGAATTGTAACATCTTCTGTAAGAGTGGAAGGGGGAAATCTTCCAGTCGTATCCGTAAAGACGGCTTCTGATATTCCGAAAGGAATGATTGCAGCGTGTGCAAAGGCATTGAAGTCCGTATGTGTAAAAGCTCCCGTTCATATTGGAGATGTGGTGCTGTCCGATGTATGCGGGACTGGGGTAGATATGATCGCTACAAAGAATATTGAGGAGAACTGAAAACGATGTTTACAGACAAGACCGGCAAGCATGCAGAAATTTTGAAGCATAAGACTTTGTACTTATTGGATATGGATGGAACCATTTATAACGAAGATGAAATATTTGACGGAACTCTGGACTTTCTTGATGAAATCGAAAGACGGGGAGGAAAGTATATTTTTATTACCAATAATTCTTCTAAATCGGTGAAGGATTATGTGGAAAAAGTTACGAATATGGGAATCCGGGCCGATTATGAAAATTTCTATACATCCAGTCAGGCTACTGCTATGTATATAAAAGAAATGTACCCGGGACAGGTAGTATATTGTATGGGAACCTCTTCTCTTATAAAAGAACTGGAGGAAGCCGGGATTGAAGTTGTCACAGAAGTGGATGACAGAGCAAAAGTGGTATTGATTGGATTTGATACAGAAAACACTTCAGAAAAGATTCGAAAGACTTGTATCATGTTGGGAAGAGATGTGGTGTATCTGGCAACCAATCCGGATCTGGTATGTCCGGTCAGTTTTGGATATATTCCGGACTGTGGTTCTATGAGTATGATGTTGAAAAATGCCACGGGAAAAGAACCATTTTTTATTGGCAAACCGGAGCCGATTATGGTAAACTGTGTTTTAAAAAAGCTGGGATGTAAAGCGGAAGAAGCAGTCATTATCGGAGATCGGCTTTATACAGACATAAAAACCGGAACCAGGGCTGGCATAGACACGATTTGTGTGCTGTCCGGTGAAGCAACTATGAAAGATATTGAAGAAGGTCAGATAAAGCCGGATTATATCTTTGACAGTGTAAAAAATATTTATGAAGGATTAACAGAAAAGGAAGGTGCCGGGAATCATTAGTTCCCGGCACTTGCGTTTTTTGACAGAAAAACAGCATTTGCAGAGGCATTGACAAAACGGAGAAAACCTGTTACGGTTAGACTGGCACAGCATAATTGCATAAAAGAAAGGACGTAAGAACATGCTTGAAGAAATTACGGAGCCGCTTCTGGGATGGTATGAGGAAAATAAAAGAGATCTTCCATGGAGGAGGAAACCGGAGCCGTATCATGTGTGGGTATCGGAAATTATGCTTCAGCAGACGAGAGTGGAAGCAGTAAAAGAATATTACAGGCGTTTTCTTGAAGCATTGCCGGAGATTGCGGATCTTGCCGCATGTGAGGAAGAACGACTTCTGAAGCTGTGGGAAGGTCTGGGATATTATAATCGGGTGAAAAATATGCAAAAAGCAGCCAGGATCTTGGTTGCTGAATATGGGGGAAATATGCCGGCAGATTATGAAAAGATTCTGGAACTGCCTGGAATCGGAAGTTATACAGCAGGGGCAGTTTCTTCGATTGCATTCGGGATCCGAAAACCGGCTGTGGATGGAAATGTACTGCGTGTATTGTCACGAATTACAGAGTGGGGAGAAGATATCGGAAAGCAGTCCACCAAGAAAAAGGCAGAACAGATTTTGCAAGAAATGATGCCGGGGGACAGACCGGGAGCTTTTAATCAAAGTTTGATGGAACTGGGAGCAGTTGTCTGTGTGCCAAATGGTGCACCAAAGTGTGAGCAATGTCCCGTAGGAAAATTTTGTCTGGCAAGAGAACATGGAACCACTTCCCAATATCCGAAAAAAACTTCATTGAAAAAAAGAAGGATCGAAGAGAAGACGGTACTGCTCATTCAGAATGGACAGGAATTTGCGATTCACAGACGTCCGGATACAGGACTTCTGGCCGGCTTGTATGAACTGCCAAATGTGGATGGATTTCTTACAGAAGAGGAAGTTCTGGAAAGTGTAAAGGAAATGAATCTTATGCCTTTATATATCAAGAAAGTGGAAGATGCAAAACATATTTTTTCTCATGTAGAATGGCATATGCAGGCATATTTTGTCCGGATTGCTGCTACAGGTGAAAAAAAGACAGGAGATTGGACATTTGTAGATAAAACAGAATCGAAGGGTACCTACCCGATTCCGTCTGCATTTTCCGCATATAAAAAATACATGGAGGAAAACGCTTAATGAAGCTATTATCAATTACAGTTCCCTGTTACAATTCACAGGAATATATGAGAAAATGTGTAGATTCTCTTCTCACAGGAGGAAAACTTGTAGAAATCTTGATCGTAGATGACGGTTCATCCGATGATACAGGAAAAATTGCAGATGAATATGCAGCTGCATATCCGGAAATTGTGAAAGCAATCCATCAGGAAAATGGAGGACACGGGGAAGCGGTCAATACAGGAATCCGTAATGCGACGGGATTTTATTTTAAAGTAGTGGACAGTGATGACTGGGTAAATGAAGAGGCTTATCATGCGATTCTGGATCGTTTGCAGGAGCTTCTTGCAGGCCCTCAGACACTGGACATGATGATCAGTAATTTCGTATACGAAAAACAGGGAGCAAAACGAAAAAAAATCATGCATTATCGGAAGTATCTTCCGCAGGATAAAATTTTTACCTGGGATGATACCAAAAATATGCCGGTAGGAAAATATATTCTGATGCATTCGGTGATTTATCGGACAGAACTCCTTCGGGAATGTGGACTGGAACTTCCAAAACATACTTTTTATGTGGATAATCTGTTTGTTTATCAGCCCCTTATGTATGTGAAAACCATGTACTATATGGATGTGAACTTCTATCGGTATTTTATTGGAAGAGAAGATCAATCCGTGCATGAAGAGGTAATGATCCGCAGAATCGATCAGCAATTGTTTGTCAATCGTCTGATGATTGATACCATTGCCGGAAGGAAGATTGCCAATAAGCATCTGCGACAGTATATGATGCGCTATTTGGATATTATCACGACCGTATCTTCTGTTATGCTGATTCGTTCCGGTACGGAACAGAATCTGGAGAAAAAGAAAGACCTCTGGAAATATATGAAAGCAGCAGATGTTCATGTTTATAGAAAACTGCGTCTTGGTATTCTGGGAAGAGCAGTGAATCTGCCTGGAGCAGGGGCAAGAAATATGATTGTTGCATTGTATCGGGTAACACAGAAGTTTTATGGATTTAACTGATGAAAAAAAGACACTCCAACATCTGATTTTTGATGGGGAGTGTCCTTTTTTTATTTTATAAATGCCCGTATGGGCTGTTTTGCTCTGGCTGGATGCGGATTATAAAACATCTGGTAGCAAATGGCATTTAATGCAAAGGCAGCAGCTACGTCAACGAGCGTATGCTGTTTCAACAATACAGTCGCCAGGATAATTAAAACAGTCAGAACAAAAGTACTGATCTTTACCAGTTTTTCATGTATAAAATCTTTATGTTTTAAGACTGCAATACAACAGGCTACGGAATTAAATACGTGAATGCTGGGAAGAATGTTGGTAGGTGTATCGATGTGATACAGGTACCGGACCAGTTGAATGAAAACACTGTTTCCTTCCAGATGAGGTCTTAAATCCTGTCCGTTCGGGTAAAAATAGGAAACAACCAGAAAAGTGGTCATACCTACTGCAAGAGAAAAGACCAAATGGTAATATTCCTGTTTGCTTTTGTTGATAAAAGAAAAATAAATAACAGTCACTGCTATATAAGCAAACCATAAAAAGTAAGGAACAATGAAGTATTCACAAAAAGGAATCAAATCGTCCAGTTTCATATGAATAATATGAGGTTTTACATTGCGTTGTTCCAGATATTGAAAGGCCCATAAATAAAAAATACCGTAGATAGGAATAATCCAGGTATGTTGATATTTTTTTAGAAAATTCAAATCATCACCTCTTTTTTTACATTGGATTATTATAGCACAGCCAATTGAGAAGCACAATGGAATTCATTCTAAGTTCAGAAAAGCTTTACAAATCGGTAACAGTTGGGTCAACGTTGCGGGATAAAGCTGTCAAAAATAACAGAATCAAATCGTTTTCCATATTTTTCAAAGGTTTCCGGTGAACGCAAGGTCCATGCAAAAGCTGGTGTCTTATAAATCCAACGATTCAGATGAAAGCTGAGGTTTCTGCAGTCTTTGTAACAATACGCAATAAAGTCCGGTCTTCCGATACAGTTTGTGAGAAGATGTTTTACAAGAAAACTGAGAATCAGACCGCTTTCGGATACCGGGTTTGTCAGGTTGGAGGATAACTGTCCACGGACAACTTCCGGTCTGTGGCGGCGAAACCAGAAAAGCGCAAGGGAATTAAAGGATTCAATACAATAGCTGCCCTGGTATCTTTGTAACAGTTTATCCACAAGTACGCAGGGATATGTGTGAAAAGAATGAAGTTTTATTTCCACGAGAAGGGGTACTCTGCCCTTTACCAAATCCAGTACATCGGAAAAAAGCGGAATCTTCTCTCCTGTGTTTTGCAAAGAAAGCTGTTGAAGCTCTTCGTAAGTCTTCGATTCTACGGGAAGGTCAATGCCGCACATACGACCAAGTGTGTAATCATGAAAGACAACAATCTGGTTATCCCGTGTGACCTGTACATCCAGTTCGATTCCATACCCTGCTTCGACTGCTTTTAAAAAGGCGGCCATCGAGTTTTCCGGGATGCCTTCCTTTGGATTAAAAAGACCTCTGTGAGCAAATAGCTGATGCATGAATGCCTTTGTCTGTGTTTTTCTCGTGAAGCGTGGCATGATACAGTAAAAATACAAAAGAAAAACAGAGAATAATAGCAGAAGCAGGAAAAGTAACAATTTCATAAATATTCCTTCTTTCTTAGCCGGCTGTTACAGAACATGATTTTTATAGCTAAGATTATTGTAGCAGTTTCCGCTCAACAGAACAAGGAAAAAATAGAAAAAGAAAGACAAGTAATGATTGACGAATTGAATCGGGTAAAATAGAATGACTATATATGATACCTGTATACAAAAACAGTAATACGAGAGGAGAAGATTATGAACAACGAATATGTAACCTTTACAATAGGGAAAAAGAAGCATATTGCATTGATTGCACATGATAATGAAAAACCGAAGCTGATTCAGTGGTGTAAGGAAAATTATGATATTCTGAAAGAGCACAGTCTTTATGGAACAGGAACAACCGCAAGACTGATTGCAGATAAAACAGGACTTACTGTAAAAGGATATAACAGTGGTCCTCTTGGGGGTGACCAGCAGATTGGAGCCAAGATTGTGGAAGGTGTGATTGATTTTGTAGTGTTTTTTTCTGATCCGCTGACTGCACAACCGCATGATCCAGATGTAAAGGCACTGATGAGAATTGCACAGGTATATGATATTCCTATGGCAATTAATAAAGCTACAGCAGATTTTCTTGTACATTCTCAATTTATGAGTGGAGAATATGACCACGAAGTAATTAATTTTAAAAAGAATATCCAGGAACGTGCAGAATCGATGTAAAAAACGGATAAGAAAAAGGAAATAGTCCGTAGCAGGGCTATTTCCTTTTTTTCTCAGCGAGTAGTAATCCAGGTGGAGAAACCGTCTTGCCGAAGTCGTTGTTCCATTTTGATTGCATTGGAAAGAATGCGAAAGGCACCGACCTGTACTTTGTAAAAGCCGTCTTCCTGTAAGAGAAAGGCAGGGTATCCCATATCCTGTAATTCATACAGCAGGTTGTCGGCGTTTTGTTTTTCGCGGAACAGTCCCACCTGTACCCGATAGAGCGGGGATGTTTCAGCAGATTCTTCCTGAATCTCTTCTTCTTCGAGAGAACCAAGAATTGCATAGGCAATAGCCTGAGCAATTTCATCAAACTGCTGGTCAAAACGGGCATTGTCCTCTTCGGTATTGATGAATCCTGTTTCAATCAGCAGAGCAGGCATACGTGTTTTACGAAGAACTACCAGTCCTGGTCTTGCATGTACGCCAAGATTGTGAAAGCCCAGTTCACCAAGTGCACCGTTGATATTCTCTGCCATTTCCAGTTTGTCTCCGGATAAATCGTAGAGCAGAGTTTCAACACCGGAATATTGATTTGCCCGTGGGCTGGAATTCCGATGGAAGGAAATAAAAAAGTCTCCGTCTGCCTCATTTGCAATTTGTGCTTTTTCAAAAGGTGTCTGATACATATCGGAGGTTCTGGTGTATGCCACATCCACACCATTTTGGCTGAGAATATTTCCGACTGCCATAGCAAGCCGAAGATTATCATCTTTTTCCTGTCTTCCATTATAAGTGGCTCCCGGATCTGAGCCTCCGTGACCACTGTCAATTACGATTTTATAAGCCAAATCATCACTCCTGAAACTGCTTTATGATTAGTATATGCAAAGAGTCACTTAGTGACTCTTTGTTCTGAATTTTATGATTAGTGGAATAATCATGAGACACCAGAAGCTACAAAGTAGAATAAGGTAGCGGTTGTTGCACCGATTGCTGCAAGTGCATTTTCTCCCAGTGTGTTCCCTGCAATACGGGTATCAGCCAGACTGTAGAATAGCTGAAAGATAAAAATAGCAATAAGAATCTATAAAAAGTCAATAAACAGAAGAAAAAGTCTTTTCATAAAACAAAGGAAGTGCTAAAATCTAAATCAGTACGAAAAAAGGATGGATGTATATGAAAAAACCGGAGATGAAAGAAGAAAACAGAAAAAAATTGGATAACTTCTGGTACTATTACAAATACCATGTTCTCATTGGAGCCTTTGTGTTATGTATGCTCATTGTCTTTGTGAAAGATATGCTGGAGAAAGTGGATTATGATTATGAAATTGGATTTGTCACAGATTATATAATGACAGAGGAGGAAATTTCCGCTTTACAGCAGGTATTTGAACAGGATGCAGAAGATTTAAACGGAGATGGAGAAATCCATGTGGCAGTGTATAATTATACTTTGCCCGATGAGAATCAGGAAGGATACGATATGCAGCTTTTCATGGCAGGACAGACCCGTTTTACAGTAGATATGCAGGAAGGGACCAGTATGATTTTCTTTATCAGTCCTGTAAATTATGAGAAGTATAAAGATATGGAAGTGCTTCCGATGGAAGAAGATGATTATGTGAAGCTTTCCGATTGTGCTGGATACAAAGAGGCTGGAAGCCCGGAGACTTTAAAGAATCTGATGGGCGCAATGCGTCGTCTGGATGGCACCAAGATGGAATCAGACCCGGAAATAATTGCATATTATGAAGCAAGTGAGAAATTGTTTGATGCCTTTGTAACAGGAAAAAGATGATTGGGGAACTAATCCAGTTCCCCAATCATCTTTTTAATACTTTGCATCTGATTATCTGTTTCCGTAAGTGTCTGGGCACATTTCAGCAGCTCCTGGCTGATGATCTCACATTGTTTCGGATCACCGATATTTTTCTTGTAACGGAGCTGATGTTCCACACTTGCCCAGAAATCCATGGCAAGAGTACGAATCTGAATTTCCGCACGCATGGGAGTTTTTCCTTCTGCAAAAAAAATCGGAATCTCCACAATCATATGATAGCTGCGATATCCGTTTGGCTTGGGATTCATAATGTAATCCTTAATGCGGATAATGGTAATGTCATCCTGATCGCTGATCAGATTTGCAATGGTATAAATATCATCGATAAAAGGGCAGATCACACGAATACCGGCTACATCGTTTAATTGTTCGCGGATATTTTTTTCTGTGAATTCAAATCCCATTTTCTTCAACTTTTCATAAATACTTGAGGGGGTTTTGATCCTTGTTTTTATAGAAGAAATCGGGTTTCGATTATATTTAATTGAAAATTCATCATCGAGAACTTCCAGTTTTGTACGGATTTCACGAATGGTGCTGCGGTACATCATCATCAGTGCATTAAAATGTTGTGTGTTAGACAGAAACAGTTCCGGAGACACAACGTGCATTTCATTGTTATTCAAGGCAATCCTTCTTTCGTAAGTTTTACTCAAGTATAGCGAAAAAATATGGTTCCGTCAATGTTAGGGGCTGTATTTTTGAGAAATCTGTTGTATAATAAGTAGCTGAATAGTTACTGGAAGAAAGGCAGATATCAATATGTTTGGATATGTAACAGTGGATAAACCTGAGTTGAAGGTAAGAGAATTTTACCGGTACAAGGGGTATTACTGCGGTCTGTGCAGAAGTCTGAATGAGGAATATGGACTGCGTGGAAGAATGACTCTGACTTATGATATGACATTTCTTGTCCTTCTTCTTACTTCTCTTTATGAGTGCAAAACAGAAGAAATTACAGAGAGATGTCCGGTACATCCGGTAAAGAAGATTCCCATGCTTTGTAATGAAATTTCAAAGTACGGAGCAGATATGAATATTCTTCTGACCTATTATCATTTTGAAGATGACTGGAAAGATGAAAAAAGTATTCCGGGACTGGCAGGGATTCATCTTTATAAGAAGAAAGCAAGAGAAATCTGTGAAAAATATCCCCGTCAGAGTAAGGCGATCCGTATGCAACTGCATAATCTGGCTGTGTATGAAAAAAAAGGAGAGACGGATCTGGATCTGGTAGCAGGTACTTTCGGACATCTTCTGGAAGAACTGTTTATCATGGAGGAAGATGTATGGGAAGAATACCTGAGAAGATTTGGGTTTTATCTTGGAAAGTTTATTTATATTCTGGATGCATACGATGATCTGGAAAAGGATTTGGAGAAGGAAAATTATAATCCTTTGAAGCCAATGTATGAATCTTTTGGAGAAAATCAAGATGCCTACGAGAAAGAGATTTATCAGATTCTTGTAATGATGATGGCAGAAGTGGGGAATGCTTACGAAAAGCTTCCATGTCTTCAGGAAAGTGAAATTCTCAGAAATATTATTTACTCTGGTGTATGGAGTAAATATAATAAAATAAAAAAAGAAAGACAGGAGAAAAAAGAAAAAAATGGTAAATAATCCTTATGAAGTACTTGGTGTATCTCCAAATGCTTCCAATGATGAAATAAAAAAAGCGTACAGAGACCTGAGCAGAAAATATCATCCGGATTCTTATGTGGATAATCCGCTGGCGGATCTGGCAGAAGAAAAGTTTAAAGAAGTACAGGAAGCCTATGATCAGATTATGAGAGAAAGAGACGGCGGCTATCAGAGTGGATACGGCAACAGTTATCAGAACAGTTCCAGAGGCGGATACGGGCAGAGTACCGGTTCTTCTCAGGATGATATTCAACTGCAGGCAGCCAGCAATTATCTGAATGGACGTCAGTTTCAGCAGGCATTAAATGTATTGGCAGGAGTCCGCAACAGAAACGCCCACTGGTACTATCTGAGTGCATTGGCCAATATGGGACTTGGAAATAATGTAAATGCTCTGAATCTTGCAAGGCAGGCATCCAGTATGGAACCGGGAAATGCAGAATACAGCAATCTGGTGAATCGGCTTCAATGGAATACGCAGAGATACCAGGGAGCCGGAAATCCATATAGAGGAAGCACAGACAATTCCACCTGTGGAACAGGTAATTTCTGTTGTGACCTATGGTGTGCAGACAGTCTGTGTGAATGTTTGGGAGGCGATCTTTGCTCATGCATGTAAATGGAAAAAAGACAGCAGTTTCCGGTCTGCTTATGGCAGTTTCCGTATTGCTTATTATTCTGAGCGGATTGATTGAAACAAATACCTTGTTTCTATTAGCTGCTGCTGCATTTTGTACAGGGATTATCGTACGGGAGTATGATTGGAAGACAGGAACTGCCTTTTTTGCGGGATGTTTGCTGCTTGGAGTCCTTCTGGCTCCACAGAAACTATACTGTATTACATTTGCAATGATGGGGATTTATGTATTGGGAACAGAAGGGCTGTATCGTTTGGTACAGTCGAAAACGGCATTGTGGACGGGAAAATTTCTGATTTTTAATGTCATGTATCTTCCGGCACTGTTCTTTTTTCCGAAATTACTGTTTGCAGGAAAAATTCCGGGAAAATTTTTATTGCTTTTTGCAGCGGCAGGGCAGGCAGCGATGTATTTATATGATAAAGCTTATGAATATTTTCTGATTCACATGTGGGAAAAATTCCGTGTAAAATTATTTGGAACAAAGTAGGAAGGATATAAATATGGAATGGACAAAAATACTTGCCGGTCCTTTGATTGGAGCGGTAATTGGATATTGTACAAACTATATAGCAGTAAAAATGTTGTTTCGGCCTTTACATCCGGTGAAAGTCGGAAATTGGACATTGCCTTTTACCCCGGGAATTATCCCAAGGGGAAAAGCAAGACTTGCGAAGGCTCTGGGAAATGCCGTAGGAGAGTATTTGCTCACAAAAGAAGATCTGGAGCAGATGCTGCTTTCTGATGGCGTGAAAATGACGATCGTAAATCGTGTCACAGAAGGAATCAGCCATCTGACAGACAGTGAAGAATCGGTGGAAGTTTTTCTGCAGCATTACATAGACAAAGAAGACTATGAAGCAGTACGGGAAAATCTGGAAGATTATATTACTGCACGGATTACAGACGGACTGGATCAAATGGATGTAGGAAACATCATTGCAGAAGAAGGCGCAAAAGAAGTGAAAAAGAAATTTGAGGGAACGATGGTATCCATGTTCCTGAATGATGAACTGATTCATTCTATTGCAGAACCAATCGGGAATAAAGTGGGAGAATATATCAGAGAAAACGGTCATGATAAGATTTATCCTGTAGTAGTTGCAGAAATTGCAGCGGTAGAAGAGAAGAAAATCGGTGATTTTGCAGAAAAACTGGAAGAACACAAGGAAAAAATCGGCCAGCTGGTGGAAGAAATTTATGTAAAATTTGTAGGTGAAAAATCCGGCCAGCTGGTACAGCAGTTCCATGTGTCAAATGTAGTAGAAGAAAAAGTAAACCAGATGGATGTACTGGAAGTAGAAAATATTCTTATGTCTATTATGAAAAAAGAACTCCATGCAGTAATCAATCTGGGCGCTTTGATTGGCTTTGTAATCGGATTATTAAATCTGTTATTTTAATATTTTTAACAGTACATGTCTTGGAAGACCGCCGTACAGACTGGCAGTCAGTTGAAGTTCATAGCCGTTTCGGAGCATGTTATTCAGACTGAAACGATTTTCCGGGTGAACGGTAGCCATGCAGCTGCAAGGGGAAAAATGATTTTGCTTCAGTTCCGCTTCCGCTGCAAGAAGCATACGGGACTGAAGGTGATTTCCCCGAAAATCCGGATGTACGGCAGCCATATCCATATGTACGGTCTTTACGAGCCTGTCTTTTGAATACTGCAGAAGATGTCCAAGATTTTCCTCTGTGTTTCCTGGAAACTTAATCAGGAAGAAGCCTGCAATGGTTCCATCTTCTGCAATGGCGAGCATGGTAAATCCATGAGCGGCAATGTGTTCTTTCATATAATCTTCTGTATCGATCACAAACCAGTCTTTTCGTTCCATGGAGTCGTAGGCTGTGTGCATAATATGCAGAATCTGAGGAAGATCATTCATGTCAGCTGTTCGAAAGGTAAAGTTCATAAGTTTTCTCCCATTTTTTTTCGCAGTGCCTGACCTTCCGGGGAATTTAGATAACGGAAAGTTGTTTCCGGTACAAGAGAGGTCAGTGCGTCCATATTTCCTGCAAGAAACAGTTTTCGGACAAGGGTGGCACTGATTACAGTAGTTCCAGCTGTCTTTCTGGGGATTTCAGTTACCTGAATTCCAAAGGAAGGCAGTATTTTTTTCATTTGTCCATTGTAAGCATTTGTAACTTTAGAGAACGGTTCTTCTCCCACAAATCGCCACTGAATATGAAAAGCATTTTTAAAATATTCTCCGAAAATTTTTAAATCCAGCTCAGCGGTCTTGTCGTTGATCGATGCTCTGTCTTTCAGAAAGTAGTCAGGAAAGGTAGCATGGGAAATCAGATAATCGGAACTTCCATGTACCATAACATTCGGAAAAGAGGCACATCCTTCCTGAACCAGCCGTAATCTTACGTCAGCAGGAAATTCGGAAGCGTCTTCTGAGAGAACAAATACATGGAGAAACGGGCAGGAAGCAGCTGCTGAAGCAATCAGGTGCGCATGCCCTTTGGTGAATGGATTTGCGTTCATAACAATGGCTCCGGATGGAAGTTCGGGATTCCAGTCGGGATGTTTTTCCAGTGTGTTTTTTTGCTCTTTTTCCAGATAAGTGGAAATTCCGTTTTTTCTGTTTTCTAGAAGCAGCATGGAATCCGTCTGGGTGATCGGATAAAATCCCATGTCACAAAACACTGTTTTATATTCCGGTTTTGTAAAGAGAAACAGGTGAGAAAATCCTTTTTCCACAGCCTGTTTCACAAGCTGAGTGACAATCTGCCAGAGAAGGCCTTCTCCTTCACAGCTTTCATCAATGGCAATACATTTCAAAATATTTTCCTGTCTGGAACCACATCCGAGAATGTTTCCGTTTTTATCACAAAGTGTGACGGAGTAAGTAATCTGAGAATCGTAAGTGAGTCCCCTGGAAGCAAGAAAGGTTTCCAGACGTTTCTGCTTTCGGCCGGTGAATGGAAAGCCTTCTTCCATATAACTATTAAAACTGTCCATAAATTCCTCCCCAAAAATGATAAGAACTTGTGATGTCATCTTTTTCATTATTCAGGAAAAAGAATTTTTCGTCAAGGCTTTTTCAAACAAACTGCGGGGAAATACAGTTGAAAGTCTGCTGATTTTGAAGTATAGTAAAAGAAAAAAGAGGACAGGAGTGAAGAAATGAAGAAAGAACCTGAACGTGTGGAGATGGACATTCAGAAAATTTTTCTTACACCGCCGAATACGATGAAAGAAAAAATCACACTGGTATTGATGATGGTTGTGGTTTTCATTATGTTTTTCGGCCCGGTAACTTTTACAGAGATTTCTCCTGTAAAAGGAATTTTTTTGTCAGCACTTCCGGCAATATCCATATCCTGGGGATGGATGGTGCTTCTGAGAAGTCTGTTCAGAAAACGTGAGTTTTGCAAAGACGCGAAGCCGCAGGGGAAAAAAGGAGGAACAGGAAAGAAAAAATGAGCGCCAATATTATTGTAAGAAATGCTGAGGATTATCAGGTATCTGTATGGTCAGGCGGAACTACCACACAGCTTTATATTTATCCGGAAGATGGTGATTATAAATCAGGAGAATTCCAGGTACGGATCAGCAGTGCTACCGTAGAAATCGCAAAATCGGAATTTACCAATCTTCCCGGTGTAAAACGATATCTGATGATTTTTGACGGACATTTAGATATGATTCATGGAGTGAATACCCGGGTGGAATTGGAACCCTATGAAGTGGATGTATTTGACGGAGGGAAACCTACAGTCAGTTACGGAAAAGTTACAGATTTTAATCTAATGCTGAAAAATGGAGCAGATGGAAAGATGGAGGCTGCCATAATACCTGCGGGAGAGTCTTTCTGTGTAGAAAAAGAGGAGAAGGAAAATCTGCTGTGCATTTATGTACGGGAAGGAGTTCTGGAAGCAGAAGGGAAAAAAGCAGGTCAGGGAGAACTGTTGTTGATCAGAGAATGGAAGGAAGCTCTGACACTGAAAAATATTTGCGAACATACCGGGAAAATCGGTATTTGCAGAATCTGTGTTTAAAGAAGGAGAGAAGGACGATTGTTTTGAAAGAGAGCAAAACAACCGTCCTTTTTGTGATATAAGACAAAAAAAATATGGAAAAAGTTGATTTTTTATAAAAAATTTCTATTTCTTGGACGCTTTCTTGACTTTTAAATGATACAATAAGTATAGATTTTTGAAAAGGAGACGATTGTGAAATGAACAATGCTGAAATCGGAAAAGCAATGGTAATCAAACTGGATCCGGTCCTTCCTGAGTATCCGACCTTTAAGGAAGGTGTCAGAAGAGCCCCCATGAGAGAACTTACCCTGAACAAACGTGAAATCAAACTG
>JALFGN010000078.1 GCA_022777285.1 Blautia sp. | reverse complement strand
CAGCAGAACCTTGTGAGCTTGCGGTCAGGATTACCGTAGCACCTTCCTTCAAAAATTTGTCTGCGGTAGCGTAGCCAATGCCACGGCTGCCTCCGGTGATGATTGCAACTTTATCTTTCAGTCTCATAAGAATACCTCCTTATTCTCTTTATTATACATGAATTCTTTGAGAATAAGGTGTCAACTTTATTTATACAACATCAATATGATAAACAGGAATGCCGTCAGAATCAGGCCGACTATCCCCCCCGCAATATCCATCATCCGCTTCGCCACCATCTGGTAAAATGTGGCCGTCTTGATACTGGTCGTCAGCACTGCACATCCGCTCATATTATGTACAATGGGATTCGGAAGCTGTCCCTGCCCCAGATCCATATTAATATTGATATGAACCGTAATACCCATCTCCAGCAAATCTTCTGTAATGGTCAGACGTTCCTGATTATTACCGTCAATATTGAGAAAAACCTCATCAACAACCTCTTTTTTCAGATACTGAAAAAGCTCATCCATATCAGCCACAACAGAAATATTGTTAATGACATCCCCCTTCATCTGGCGGTCATAAACAACCACACCTGTTATTTTATATTCTTTATACCACTCTGACTGCAGTCTCCTGATACATGCCTCCAATCCGGCATATTCGCTGATCACCAGAAGATGCGTCCTCTCCTTACTATTGACCATTCTGCCGCGGACCACCCGTTTCCAGATCAAATGCGCACCATAAGTCAGGAGCGTATTGATTATCAGGAGATATCCAAATACCAGTCTGGAATATTTGGGCTGGGATTTTGTAATAAACATAAAAGTAAAAGCGGCCGCCAGCACAATGGCATTCTGTATCAGAACACACTTCAGCTCCACCAGATAGCCTCTCCTGAGAATGTCATTATAATTATTCCCCTGCAGTGCTACCATGACCTGTAAAAGGATGAGTACGCCAAGCATAGTCAGAAAAGCTGCATTCGCCCTCAGGGAATGCCAGCCATCCCGAATGATGGTAGCCGCTATATATGAAATGATCAGCATGAGAATATCCAATATAAGAAAATCCATATGCTTGATAATACTTTTCTGCTGTTTACGATACATATCTATCCCCGCCTGTAAAATTATCCGATATTTCTGTCTAAATATTAGCACATTTTCACATAAAAATATACAGTAAATGAAAAAGAAAATCCTGCGCTGCGTGCATGTAACTAATTAAAAAAGACCGGGCGTTAAAGTTAATGATATAGCAACATTAACGCTCGATCCTTCTACACTTTTCTAATTATTCCACAGCTTTTCAATCTTCGGAGCAACAAGATACATCTGGGCCTCAACATTCGTCATAGCTTTTACATCTGCAACCTGCGGTGCAACATAGTAACAATAGCTTGCACCGTTTTCCACTGCTGCATCCACATAAATTGTCTTGTCTTTAACAACTGCGATGCAGACAAAATTGCTTTCTCCGAATGCCTTGCGGTAAATTCTGTACTCCCTGGCCTCTTTTACGTCAGTCCATGTAACTTCAATACCATCAGTCACATTATCAAGCCCAATTGTTGTGTGTATCACTGACTGGATCTCTGACCATGCTGAATAATAAGTCCTGGACCCGAATGAATTGAAGGCACGCACTTTAATATAATAGCGTTCTCCTTCTTTAAGTCCGCCTATTACTTTCTGTGGATTCTGAGTTGACGGAATATCAATAGATCTGCCGCCCTGGAACTCACTGTTTGTACTGTAACAAATCTGATATCCAGATGCCCTGTCATTCTGTGTCCATGCTACTGTCAGCCTTCCGTTTCCTTTTTCAGCCAGTCTTTCACGATGGCTGCCGTCAGCTCTTTTCTGTTAGTCTTGAAATGGAAATATGGTCTTTCCTTAATAACAGTAATTTCAGCCGGATATTCATGTTTCTCCAGAGCTGCGAGAATATTCGGTCTTACTTCATCCAGCGTCCTGCCCTCATCCAGAATCACAAACAAATACGGTACAAAATAGCCCTCATGATCCGGATCCGGTACGTTGCAGAAGAAACCGTCCTTTACCCCGTCCGCTTCCACTACCCGACTCTCCATTCTCATTATAAACAGATAACCGCCACCAAAACGTTCTGTAAATCCACGTCCGAGGGCATGAACAATACCTTGTTCAGTAATATACCCAATATCACCTGTATGCAGCCATTTCTCGCCATCCGGATGCACAATCAGCGTCTGCTCCGTTTTCTCTTCGCCCATGTATCCGCTGTAACCAAGCATCATTCCCGGGCCCTTCATACAGATTTCGCCTATTTCTCCGTAATCTTTTTCTTTCAGCGTCTCGGAGTCAAACGCAGCAAGAACAGTCGCCGGCAATGGCATACCTACACAGCCATCCTTCAGCGGAAACAGTGGATTTGGCAGTGTAAAGCATGACCCGCCTTCACTCTGACCATATCCGGCACTTATGGTCTGCATACAGTTATGTCTGTGGAAGAATTCTTCCGCTTCACGATATTTTCTTTCACTCATCTGCTCTGCACCCGGTCCGATGCTTCTCAGATTCGACATATCATAGTCTTCCGGAATCCTGCTGCTCTTCATCATGATATCGCACATCATCGGAATCATGGCCCAGTAATTCGGCTTCAGCTCCATAAATCTAATATCAATATCATCGATCGGACAGAATGGATCAAAAATGACTCTCAGGCCAGCTGACCATGGAAAGATGGTCATTGCAACTGTTACTGCCACAAGTGCCGGCGTTAATCCCGAAATCCACCAGGTTTCCTGTGTATCAGATGGCTGTACAAAAATAGACATCTGATAGGCAACTGCTGACATACTGGCACCTGAATGAATGACCAATTTTGAAATACCTGTTGAGCCACTGGTATAGGCGCCAAATAATGGTCTGGAAAAATCAGCTGCTACAGCATAATCACCAACAAAATTTCTTCCCAGATCCATAAATTCATCCCACGTAAGATCGCCCTCTGTCATCCCTGTCTCAGCCGGATAGCGAGACTCAATCTCCTTAATAATATAATCCGGAATACTGCTCTTATCTGCATAATCATAAGGAGAAACCTTAATCATACGGGTCATCGGCGTCGTCGTTCGGAATAATTTTTCATCCTCTTTTGAAAGATAATCATGTACAAAAGCTGTTGATGCCTTTGATTTACGAATGGCAAAACAAAGCTCTTCCGGTATATCATCACGGCAGATCAACGCAGCGCCAATCCTCTCAGCTGCTAAAAGCAGAATGTAATGTGACGGAACCCCCTGTAAAAACACAGGAATTCTGTCTCCTTCTTTAAAACCGATAACTTTCAGGGCTTTTGCGGCAATTTCTACTTCCTGCCAGAATTCTTTCCATGTAAAGCTATTTCCATAATACTCGAATGCATCTTTACTTTCATCCGGATTTTTCATCTTCAGAAAAGCTTCCAATGTCATTTTAGGAACTTTCAGATTTTGAAATGCCTCCGGATAAAACTTAAGCCACGGTTTATCAACACTCGCTTTTCCTGTAAGTTCTGCAGTACTTGAATTCATGATTATTACCTACTCTTTCGTATATTTTAAACATAACATAAACAGAAAACAGCATCATTATACTTCTACCAAAATTTACTGTCAATGTCCTCAGCCCCAAATTAAGAAGATTCACAATGATTCAATTTTAGCATAATTTTGTCAACATGTCAACCTTTAACACTTGACAGTTGCATATAAGAAAATTCGTTTGATATTTTAACTTTCCTCTGTATCGTCTTAGTGCTATAATAATCAAAGAAGGATGACCTGGTTCATCCGATTTTAAACTATATTACTATTCATTTATCAAGAGAGTACAAATTATGAAAACACTCAAAAATTTTTTTGCAGTATTAATGACATCCGTTTTCCTATTATCGGCATGGACTTGCCCTGCTATGGCCAATGAAACGGAAACAGCCCCAGCAGCATCTGAAACCATCAACCTGACAGAACATTATATAAACCCACTGTATGAGGAAGTTATAGATGTCTCTGATCTGAACATTCCTTCTGAAAACAGTATCTCGGCCTATGAAGCCACCGAATACTACGACTCCGTCAGTGAAGCAGGCGCCGACTTCCGGCTGCAGATGAAACAGCGTCTGGAAACTATTGAAGTGGGTCTCCTGACAGATGACGCTGAAACTGATACATTGAAAAGCCTGTGCAAAAGCATTGCCAGCGAGGCCCTGATCCATACCGG
>JALFGN010000128.1 GCA_022777285.1 Blautia sp. | reverse complement strand
CATCTGCAGGATACGTCCAACACGTTCTTTTTTGCCTTTTGTAGCATTCAGTACATAAGAACCGGAGTTCATAGTACCGGAATATACACGGAAGAATGCCAGCTTACCAACAAATGGGTCAGCCATGATCTTGAATGCCAGAGCCGAGAATGGTTCTTCATCAGAAGAATGTCTTTCTACTTCATTTCCTTCCATATCCACACCTTTGATAGCCGGGATATCTGTAGGAGCAGGCATATATTCAAGAATTGCATCCAGTAATTTCTGAACACCTTTATTTCTGTAAGCAGAACCACAACATACTGGAACAGCTGCACATTCACAGGTAGCTTTTCTCAGAACTGCTTTCATTGCTTCAACAGAAGGTTCTTCACCTTCCAGGTATTCCATCATCAGATCATCATCCAGCTCGCAGACTTTTTCAACCAGTTCTGTATGATACAGTTCTGCGTCATCCTGCATATCTTCCGGAATATCTACGATAGAAATGTCATCGCCCTTATCATCATTGTAGATGTAAGCTTTCATTTCAAACAGGTCAATGATTCCTTTAAATTCATCTTCTTTACCGATTGGTAACTGAAGACAGATTGCATTTTTACCTAAACGAGTCTTAATCTGTTCTACAGCGTTGTAGAAATCTGCACCCAGGATATCCATCTTATTGATGAATGCCATACGTGGTACATTATAAGTATCTGCCTGACGCCATACATTTTCAGACTGAGGCTCAACACCGCCTTTTGCGCAGAATACACCGACAGCACCGTCAAGTACACGTAAGGAACGCTCTACTTCTACAGTAAAGTCAACGTGTCCTGGGGTATCGATGATATTAATACGATGCTCCAACGCACCTGGTTTTACTTTGCAGTTTTCCTGCTGAGTCCAGTGGCATGTTGTAGCGGCGGAAGTAATTGTGATACCTCTTTCCTGTTCCTGCTCCATCCAGTCCATGGTTGCAGTACCTTCATGAGTATCACCAATTTTATAGTTAACACCGGTATAATATAAGATACGCTCTGTCAGAGTTGTCTTACCGGCATCGATATGAGCCATAATACCAATGTTTCTGGTTCTCTCTAATGGATATTCTCTTCCAGCCAATTGGATTTCCTCCTCTTAGAATCGATAGTGAGCAAATGCTTTATTTGCTTCAGCCATCTTATGCATGTCTTCTTTCTTCTTAACAGATGCACCTGTGTTGTTCATTGCATCCAGTAATTCATTTGCCAGTCTGTCTTCCATTGTTTTCTCGCCTCTCTTACGGGAGTACAGAGTAATCCAACGAAGTGCTAATGCCTGACGTCTTTCCGGTCTTACTTCGATCGGTACCTGGTATGTTGCACCACCAATACGTCTTGCTTTTACTTCCAGAACAGGCATAATGTTGTTCATAGCTTCTTCGAATACTTCGATTGCCGGTTTTCCGGCTTTTTCCTCACATTTAGCAAACGCACCGTATACGATTTTCTGAGCAACACCTTTCTTACCATCTAACATAATGTTATTGATAAGTTTTGTTACCACTTTGTTTCCGTATAACGGATCTGCTAAAACGTCTCTTTTCTGAGTATGTCCTTTACGTGGCACGTTACTTCCCTCCTTAATCATTTTCACTGATACGGACAAATGACATTGTCCTCAAGATTAAATCATCGGTACTCACACAACTATAAGCGTATGTCCGTACGCGGTAAATTCTCTATATAAACCCGCAGCCACCCACTGGGCTTATGGAATCCCGGTACAAAATCAATAGTTATATCTGTGATTTCAAATGATATTCTTCAAAATCAAGCGGAAACTTTTACCGCCTGGCCGAAATTATTTTTTCGGTCTTTTAGCGCCGTATTTAGAACGGGCCTGACGTCTGTTAGCAACGCCTGCGGTATCAAGTGTACCACGGATGATGTGATATCTTGTACCTGGTAAGTCTTTTACTCTACCACCACGGATAAGAACAACACTATGTTCCTGTAAGTTATGACCTTCTCCAGGAATGTAGCTTGTTACCTCGATTCCGTTGGAAAGACGAACTCTGGCGATTTTTCTAAGAGCAGAGTTAGGTTTTTTCGGTGTAGCAGTTTTAACCGCTGTACACACACCTCTTTTCTGTGGAGAAGACATATCAGATGTCTTCTTCTGTAAAGAGTTGTAGCTCTTCTGCAGTGCCGGAGCTGTAGACTTTTTAACGGAAGTCTGACGTCCTTTTCTTACTAACTGATTGAATGTTGGCATTCCTTTCACCTCCTGTATTATTTTCCTTCTGTCATCATTTTTAGAAGAAATAAGTGGCTGCCAGTTATTCATCATTATGAATAAACTTTTTTGTGCACAAAAAAATATGCAATTCCTATGCACGCTTTATCATTATATCCATAGGTCAAGAAGCTGTCAAGGAATTTTTTTATTTTTTTTATTTTTATACAAAAGAAGACCACTCCCTTCCGGGAAATGGCCTTCTTTTGTATTATTCTTCTGTAAGTTCTGCTTCTTCTTCCTCTTCGGAAAGTTCCTCTTCTTCTATTTCATCTGCAAAGTCTGTTTCTTCTTCCTTTGCATCTTCAGCAACATCTTCAGAGAAATCATCTGCTATATCAAGCTCTTCCATCTCATCCATCTCGTCAAATACGATTTCTTCTTCTTCGGTATCTGTATCCAGTTTGATGTTTGAGTAACGTTTCATACCAGTACCTGCCGGAATCAGCTTACCAATGATAACGTTTTCTTTCAGACCGATCAGCGGGTCAATTTTTCCTTTGATCGCTGCTTCTGTAAGAACTTTTGTTGTTTCCTGGAAGGAAGCAGCAGACAGGAAGGAATTCGTTGCAAGAGAAGCTTTTGTAATACCAAGCATCACCTGTTTTCCTTCTGCCGGTTCTTTTCCTTCTTTGATGAGTTTTTCATTTTCCTCTTCAAAGTCAAGAACGTCTACCAGTGTTCCAGGCAAGAATTCTGTATCTCCGTTGTTCTCAATGCGAATTTTCTTCAGCATCTGACGAACAATTACTTCGATATGTTTATCATTGATATCTACACCCTGAAGACGATATACACGCTGTACTTCCTGAATCATGTAATCCTGAACAGCACGAACACCTTTAATCTTCAAAATATCATGTGGATTTACAGAACCTTCTGTCAGCTCATCACCAGCTTCCAGAATCTGTCCGTCCTGAATCTTAATACGGGATCCGTAAGGAATCAGGTATGTCTTGGAATTGCCGTCTTCATTGTCAGTAACAATGATTTCACGTTTCTTCTTGGTGTCTTTGATTGTTGCAACACCTTTTATTTCTGTAATGATTGCAAGACCTTTCGGTTTTCTTGCTTCAAAAAGCTCCTCGACACGAGGAAGACCCTGTGTAATATCACCGCCGGCAACACCACCGGTATGGAAGGTACGCATGGTCAGCTGTGTACCAGGTTCACCGATTGACTGTGCTGCAATAATACCTACAGATTCGCCGATCTGTACTGCCTCACCAGTTGCCATGTTTGCACCATAACATTTTGCGCAGACACCAATATGGCATTTACAGGTAAGGATTGTACGGATTTTTACTACATCATATCCGCTTCCATCTTCTTTCACACCTTCTTTTACGATGCGTGCTGCACGTTTTGGTGTAATCATATGGTTTGCTTTTACGATAACTTTTCCTTCTTTATCCTTAATCGTTTCACAGGAGAAACGACCTGTGATACGTTCCTGAAGGCTTTCGATTTCTTCTCTTCCGTCCATGAAGGCTTTTACCCACATACCCGGAATTTCATCTCTTCCTTCCGCACAGTCTACTTCACGAACGATCAGATCCTGAGAAACGTCTACCAGACGTCTTGTCAAATAACCGGAGTCTGCTGTACGCAGCGCAGTATCAGACAGCCCTTTACGTGCACCGTGTGCAGACATGAAGTATTCCAGTACGTCAAGACCTTCACGGAAGTTTGACTTGATAGGCAACTCGATGGTATGACCGGTTGTATCGGCCATCAGTCCTCGCATACCGGCAAGCTGTTTAATCTGCTTATCGGAACCACGGGCACCGGAGTCTGCCATCATGAAGATGTTATTATATTTATCAAGACCGGACAGCAGTGCATGTGTCAGCTCATCATCCGTCTTTTTCCATGTTTCAACAACTTCTTTATATCTTTCTTCTTCTGTGATCAGACCACGTTTGAAGTTTTTCGTAATACGGTCAACGGTATCCTGTGCTTTCTGAATCATTTCCGGTTTCTGAGGCGGCACAGTCATATCAGAAATAGATACGGTCATGGCCGCTCTTGTTGAATATTTGTAACCGGTAGCTTTGATTTTGTCGAGAACTTCTGCTGTTTTTGTAGCTCCGTGTGTGTTAATTACTTTTTCCAGAATCTGTTTCAGCTGTTTTTTACCTACCAGGAAGTCAACTTCCGGTTTCAGTTCATTTCCAGGAATGCTTCTGTTTACAAAACCAAGATCCTGCGGAATGATTTCATTAAACAGGAACCGACCCAGAGTGGAATCTACTGTACCGGCAAGTTTTGTACCATCCGGCATCGTTTTCTCCATGTGTACATGGATTTTTGTCTGAAGTGTAATTACCTGGTTCTCATAAGCCAGAATTGCTTCATTTACGCTCTTGAAATATTTGCCTTCTCCTTTAACCCCCGGTCTCTCCTGGGTCAGATAATAAATACCAAGGACCATATCCTGTGAAGGAACTGCCACAGGACCACCATCGGAAGGTTTCAGCAGGTTGTTCGGTGACAGAAGCAGGAAACGGCATTCTGCCTGTGCTTCCACAGACAGAGGAAGGTGTACGGCCATCTGGTCACCATCAAAGTCCGCATTGAAAGCTGTACATACAAGAGGATGCAGCTTAATTGCTTTACCTTCAACCAGGATTGGCTCAAACGCCTGGATACCCAGACGATGCAGTGTAGGAGCACGATTCAGCATAACCGGATGCTCTTTGATTACTTCTTCCAGAACATCCCATACTTCTGTTTCCAGTTTTTCTACCATCTTCTTGGCATTTTTGATATTATGAGCCGTTCCATTGCTTACCAGTTCTTTCATAACAAAAGGTTTGAACAGCTCAATTGCCATTTCTTTCGGAAGACCGCACTGATAAATTTTCAGTTCCGGTCCTACAACGATAACAGAACGTCCGGAATAGTCAACACGTTTACCAAGAAGGTTCTGACGGAAACGTCCGGATTTACCTTTCAGCATATCGGAAAGGGATTTCAGGGCTCTGTTTCCAGGTCCTGTCACAGGACGTCCACGACGACCATTATCAATCAAAGCATCTACTGCTTCCTGCAGCATTCTCTTTTCATTTCTTACGATAATGTCAGGAGCTCCCAGTTCAAGCAGTCTTTTCAGACGATTATTACGGTTGATGATTCTTCTGTACAGATCATTCAGGTCAGATGTTGCAAAACGACCACCGTCCAGCTGTACCATAGGACGAAGATCCGGCGGGATTACCGGTACGACAGTCATAATCATCCATTCCGGACGGTTTCCTGACTCACGGAATGCTTCTACCACTTCCAGACGTTTTACAATACGTGCACGTTTCTGACCGGTAGCATCTTTCAGGCCTGCTTTCAGTTCTTTTGATTCTCTTTCCAGATCAATGGATTCCAGCAGTTCTTTAATGGACTCTGCACCCATTCCTACACGGAATGCAGAATCTCCGTATTTTTCTCTTGCTTCCTGGTATTCTCTTTCTGTCAGCACCTGTTTGTACTGCAGTTCTGTTTTTCCTGATTCCAATACAATATAATTGGCAAAATACAGGACTTTTTCCAGAGATCTGGGTGAGAGATCCAGGATCAGACCCATTCTGGACGGGATTCCCTTAAAATACCAGATATGGGATACAGGAGCTGCCAGTTCGATATGACCCATACGCTCACGACGAACGCTTGCTTTTGTTACTTCAACGCCACATCGATCGCAGACAACACCTTTATAACGAATCTTCTTATATTTACCACAGTGACATTCCCAGTCTTTGCTTGGTCCGAAGATTCTTTCACAGAAAAGGCCATCCTTTTCCGGTTTCAGAGTTCTATAGTTAATGGTTTCCGGCTTTTTTACCTCGCCTCTTGACCATTCCCGGATTTTATCCGGGGATGCCAAACCGATTTTGATGGCATCAAAGGTCATTGGCTGATATACCTCTTTATTTGCTGTTTCTGGCATTGTGGACTCCTTTCCTTACTCCTCGTCAAGAGTATCATCATCTAAGCTCAGGTATGCATCATCGTCATCCTCTTCCAGTTCTTCTTCTATATCCACTAACTCTTCACCTTCAAATTCCTGTTTCTGGAATCCGTAGTTTCCATAGTCTTCGTCGTCTCTGTGGTGTCTTGAATCACCTTCAATGATAGAACGCATATCTGTCTCGCCATAATCGATATTCTCCATGATTTCCACTTCTGTCATATCGTCTTTTAAGACTCTCACATCCAGACCCAGGGACTGCAGTTCCTTCAGAAGTACTTTGAAGGATTCCGGAATACCTGGCTCCGGAATATTGTCGCCCTTGATAATTGCTTCATATGTCTTAACACGTCCGATTACATCATCGGATTTTACTGTCAGAATTTCCTGCAGGGTGTAGGAAGCACCATATGCCTCCAGCGCCCAAACTTCCATTTCTCCGAAACGCTGACCACCGAACTGAGCTTTTCCACCCAGCGGCTGCTGTGTTACCAGTGCATATGGACCTGTTGAACGAGCATGAATCTTATCATCAACCAGATGATGCAATTTCAGATAATGCATGTGACCGATGGTTACCGGACTGTCAAAGTATTCTCCTGTACGTCCGTCACGAAGTCTTACTTTTCCATCACGGGAAATCGGAACACCTTTCCACAGATTTCTGTGTTCTCTGTTTTCATACAGATAATCATATACTTCCGGAAGCAATTCTTCTTTATGTTTATCGGAGAATTCCTCCCAGCTCAGATTTACATAATCATTTGCCAATTCCAGAGTATCCATGATGTCATCCTCGTTGGCACCATCAAATACCGGTGTGGCAATATTGAATCCCAGTGCTTTTGCTGCAAGACTCAGATGAATCTCCAGCACCTGTCCGATATTCATACGGGAAGGTACACCCAGAGGATTCAGTACGATATCCAGAGGACGACCATTTGGCAGGAACGGCATATCTTCTACCGGAAGTACTCTGGAAACAACACCCTTATTACCATGACGACCAGCCATCTTATCACCTACAGAGATTTTTCTCTTCTGGGCAATATAGATACGCACTGCCTGGTTAACACCCGGAGACAGTTCATCGCCATTTTCTCTGGTAAATACTTTTGCATCAACAACAATACCATATTCACCATGCGGTACTTTCAAAGAAGTATCACGCACTTCTCTTGCTTTTTCACCAAAAATAGCTCTCAGAAGACGTTCCTCTGCCGTCAGCTCTGTCTCTCCTTTCGGAGTTACTTTACCAACAAGAATATCTCCTGCACGAACTTCTGCACCGATACGGATGATTCCACGTTCATCCAGATCTTTCAGCGCATCATCGCCGACACCCGGAACATCTTTTGTGATTTCTTCCGGTCCTAGCTTGGTATCACGTGCTTCCGCCTCATACTCTTCAATATGAATGGAAGTATATACATCTTCCTGAACCAGTCTTTCACTCAGCAGTACCGCATCTTCGTAGTTATAACCTTCCCAGGTCATAAATCCGATCAACGGGTTCTTACCTAGTGCCAGCTCACCG
>JALFGN010000119.1 GCA_022777285.1 Blautia sp. | reverse complement strand
AATCTGCATTGTCCCTACCTCCTGTTCTTGTGTTAATTATATCTTTCGTAATGCGTGTTTACAATTGAGCTTCTGTTTAATTATTACTTTGTTTTTTTAACTTCTGATTAACTTTTATAAAAGAATATCTAATATTCCTACATTATCAACTTTTACATATAAACTATCTCTTTCAGTACAATTTCTTCAGCACTGGCTTTGATATTATTCATCAACCCGACCCACTTCATCTGATCCCGTATCTTCAATGTTTCTGTCACACTCTGTTCTTCTGCCATCTGCTTCATTAACATTTCGACCTGCTCTCTTGCATCCCGATCAATCTGATTCAGATGTTCAGTCAGCTTTCCAGTCAATAACAGGCACTGATATCTTGCTGGTCTATACTCTTTCAGATATTGTTTCCGCAACATTCCATATTTCCCATATGTCGGTTCTTCCTCATTCAGCACCAGACCCGGCAAATAGTAATCTCCATGCAAGGTATAGCTTAATCCGTTCTTTTCATCATAAATGTGTTTTTTCATGCACTTATATCTCCATTCCTCTGTTCTTTGTTTTATTTTTCTTACGCTGCTGATTCTCCATCTCGCTCTTTTTCGCACCCCATGCTAATCTTTCGTAAATGCTTCCTTTTGGCATTTGTTCCATCCGTCGTTTTTCTTCCAGTGCTTTCTGATTATGAATATCCTGCAGTACCGCAGCCTCCACAGTGTCTATTCCCATGACACGCACAACACGATCATATCTATCAGAAACACTTTGCAACATATTCTTTTCTTCTAATAATTTCTGATTGTCTTTACGCATATCATCCAACTCTTTCTGAACACTGTTATATGCCTGTTTTGTCTTCTGGTATTTATTTTTCCATTTCTCCACTTCTTTCGTAAGTTCTTTTACCTGGGCAGCCATTGCAGCAATCTTATTCTTCATTTGAATAAATAATGGTTTAACTTTTTTATCCCGATAGGTTCCTGCACGTTCCAATGCTCCTGCTTCCGGTAGAAGCGTTTTAACCGTCCCATATTCTTTTATTTCCTTACTGACATTATCTATGATCGGCTGTAACTGCTCCCGACGTTCTTCTAGGCTTTTTAATTCTATTTCTGCTTTCTCTGCCCGCTTTTCTGCAGCTTCTTTATCCCTGACCGCCTGTTCCTTATCTTCTTTCAAAAGCTGAATATCTGCCTTGGATTCTGCAATCTGTGCAGTCAGTCCCTCATTCTCTGCTGTCAGATACTCTTTTTCCTGCTCCAGAGCCTGAACTTCCTTCTTTCGTTCTTTTTTCTTGAAATTATAAACATCCAGATGTTCCTCATGGGTACCTTTCTGTTCCCATTCAATCCCATACTGCTTTGCAATATCTGCCAGCACTTCTTTTTCGTGGTTTATCCACTGATTTAATTCTGTGTCATGTTTATTTCCACCTTGAAATCCCAAACTTTTTAATGCCTGCTTCAGTGAAACTCTGATATCCATCCCTTTTCCTTTCCAACCAGTCACATAGGGAACAAAATCAATATGCAGATGTGGTGTAGCTTCATCCTGATGAAGATAACAGCAAAATACCCGGAGAGTTGGATTCCTTTTCTGAAAATCCTGCATATATTCATTCAACACCTTCACTGCCAGTTCTCCTTCTACTGTCCCTACAGCCATGTCTTCACAATTTCCAATCTGGAAAATGACCTCATGGAATAGTTTTTCCTGTTTTCCCTGCCGGATTTTTTCATAATAATTTGTAATCTGACGGTCTTTTCTTTTCCCCACATTGTATCGCTCCACAGAATCATCAAACAACTCTTTATAAACATCTTTCAGATTTTCATTCTGGTAACAAATATTCAAGTGTACTCTGTCCGGATCTACATTTTCTGCTATGAAATCCCTTCTGTTATGAGCCAGAGAACCAGCTCCGATCATACCGCTAATTGTTCTTTTCATGGTCATGCTTCTCACCTCCCCTTCTGAAACCGGTGCCAGACATGGCACATAAATTTGTATCTTCGCCAGTTATGGCGATAAAAAGAACTCTTCGCCGGATACGGCGGTTTTGTTACTTTTGTCAAAAGTAACGCAAAAGCACTTTCGACAGCCGTACCGTCCATCAAAAGTCCCCTTGCGCCCTGCCGGGGGCAAGACGTCCGGGGACGTCTGTTATGCACCGACCGAATCGGAGCGAAGACCTATTCCTCCCGTTGGTCGGTTTACTCCTGCGTTACTTGTATGACTGACTTATCCCGTTATTCTCGCCCGGACATATTCCAAATCTCCGCAGTATGGTGTCCCCACCAGATACCATTCCCTTGCCGGATTCATTTCCATTCTGGTCTTGACCCACTGATCGTCAACCAGCACTTCCAGCCCTTCTCCGCAGTGAAATCCTGTGTCAATCCATAAATCTGATGATAATAAACCGTATCTTCCGTTATTGCTGTTATAACCTAATCTTCCTTCTCTCATTGTGTCACTCTCCCTTCATTTATCGTTTTCCATAGGGAGCCCCGTTTCAGGGCATCCTTCACAGCCATCAAACCACCAACGCACTGTCGTTTTATCCACAACCTTCCGTCTTGCATCTTACCAGCTTTCTCCTTGTCTGCTATCTACAGGTGCGTGACACGCTCCTGTCATAGGACAGACAACAAGAACTGTTACCATCGAAAGCTTTCCGGTATTCCCCGCCTGTCCAGATATTCCTGACGGGACTTTTCCCGTTCTTCCTCTGTCGGAGCAGTTTTCGACTGTGTATATAACTGCCGGTTTGCCATACGCTCCACTTTCTCCATAAGCCCTTTGCAAATTTCCTCCGAACAGCTTTGATCTTCCATCAAATGATAGGAAACCAGCTGTCTAAACAAGGCAAATGGTATCTGTACATTTTTTATTTCCATGTTGTCTCCTTTCAAGGTGGCAAGATGCCCTGTTCTTAAGAAATAGTCATCTTGCCATCTTCCTTTTATTCTGGAAGCATCCAGAACCATTGATTTCCACGTTTCACCGAATCAATCTCAAGTTCCAGTTTTGCGTTCCGTAGGGTTTTCTTCTTAATTCCTCGTTTTTCCGCTTCTTCTTCAATCTTTTTCTGTGCCATGCCACCATCAGCCAATATTTCCAACAGAAACTCCTTTGCCTTCCGGCTTTTCTGACCTCTGCTGTCACCACTGAGCAGATCATCCGCACTAATGTCGTATTCCCCGATCCACTCGAATCCAGTATCCTTATCTAATCGGAATGCAATTGATTTCCCTTCCGGTGCAAGGGAACTTTTCACATGGCATACCACACGGATTTCCGGTTCATCTTTAATCCGCCCAACAATCAGCACACTTCTGGCTGCCGCCTGAAAATCAATCGAACCCAATCCACGGTAAGAAGATTTTCCGTTACTGTTTTTGTTCATATGCCCGATCAGAATGATTGCACAGTGGTATTTCTCTGCAAGCACTGCCACACGCTTCATTAACGGACGGATTTCATTTGCCCGGTGCATATCCACCTCTGCTCCAAGAAATCCCTGTATTGGATCTAAAACTACCAGACGGGCTTTTGTCTGTATGATAGCTTCTTCCAATCTGGCATCCATCATGGTCAATGCCCGATCGTTATCATCAATTACCATCACTCTGGAACAATCTGCACCAGCTGCAAGAAGTCGAGGCTTGATAGTATCGCCCAATCCATCTTCTGCAGTCTGATAAATAACATTCACAGGTTCTATCGGGCTTTCCACTGGATTCGCATCAGAGTCAACGTTCTTTTCTGCTCTATCCTTCTCGTCTGTTGCCTGTTGTTGCTCTGGAAGAATTTTTTCGCCTTTGGTCAACTTCGCAATAATCTGAAGTACCATCGTAGTCTTTCCTTCTCCCGGATCTCCCTGAATAATCGTTACTTTTCCAAAAGGAATAAACGGATAGAACAGCCATTCAATCTGCTCTACTTCCACTGATTCCATATTTATCAGCTTCAGATCCGACTCCGTCCTTTTTATTTCTGTTTTCTTTGTCTCTACTCTGTTCGTTTCCATCGTTCCTCCTTATTTTCCCGTTGAAAGGAAGTGGAGATTTTGATAGAATACTCGTAGAAAGTTTTTGGTGAGTATTCTACCAAATCTCTGCCTTTAGGTGTTTGCCGACACTTAAAGGCATTTTCTATTCTTCCTTCATGCCATCCATCGTCACTGTGATCAGCCGGATTACTTCCAGTAAATCCTCCGGCACATCATCACCCTTTTTCAAACGTTTCAGTTCATTCAGAACCTTTGCCAGTTCATTTTTCAACGCCTTATACACTCTCGGATTTCCTGTCACTACAACCTCTTTTTCCTGCAATCTTCGGATAATATAATCCTGTTTAGTCAGACCGGACAATTTAACCGCTGTTTCCAGAAGTTCATCCTCCTCCGGTGATACCCGAAAAGCTACCGTTTTATTTCTCCAACGCCCCTGTCTATCCAAACATTTAGCTGACATACGCAAGTCCTCCTTCCCTATCATTTGGTTCTTCATTCATGTTTTCTGCATCCAACTGGTCTGCCATATCCTGCTGTACGGACGGGAACAGATGCGCATATCGGTAAGTGATCTTTTCTGCTGAATGACCAACCCTTTTTCCGATTGCCAGTGCTGTATAGCCCATGTTAATCAGCAAAGAGACATG
>JALFGN010000047.1 GCA_022777285.1 Blautia sp. | reverse complement strand
ACTCCCCATCCCAACTGATTATTGGGATAGGGACCGGAAAGCAGATGTCTGGCACCACGCCGCAGATATGCTTTTACTTTTTCCCCATAAAGAAAGGGATCTTCTCCCCTTACAATCCCCCATTCCATGAGCAGTGCTGCTGATCCTGTCACAAAAGGCGTTGCAAAGGAGGTCCCTGTCCGTGAAGTATAGCCTCCTCCAGGTGCTGCAGTTGTAATATCCACGCCCGGAGCCGCTATATCCGGTTTTATTTCGTTTGTAATTCTTGTGTATCCACGTCCGGAAAAATCTGCATATGCCTGATAGCGGGAATTATAAGCTCCCACTGATATGATTTTACTGGCTGTCGCAGGTATGGTAAGAGTGATATCCGGTGTGGGATACAAAAATCGTGTTCCTTCATTTCGTGTACTCCCACCAGGCATCCACAAATCATACCTTCCATCCACAATTTCCTTTGGAATCAGATTCACTTTCCACACCCCGCTGTCTATATACGTATCTGTGGGGATAAAATCAATATAAATCTCCTGAGCAAGGCTGAACGGTCCCGGTTTTCCATAATAAATCAGAAGTTCTGTATTCCCCAGCCGAAACCGCTGGGGTCCCAGGATTTCCTGAAAAGGCCCCGCCACAAGCCCAGAAGGATGTTCCACCGAAATATCCATCTGATCTACATACTGCTTCCAGATTTGAAGATTCATACCAGTCTCATAATCTGCAATGGAAAAAGGGACTGCCTGACTGGATTGTTTCAAAATACCTGATGTATGAACGGCTTTATTTCCTTCATTTCCCATTCCCGCACAGATAACCGTTCGCCCAAAAGCAGCTGCATTATCCAGATAAACTTCAATCAGAGATTCTCCGCTGTGCGAACCATAATTATTTCCAAAACTCAGATTCAATGCCAGAGGCATATTCATTGCTATGGATTGTCGAATGCAATAGTCAATTCCCTGCATCAGCTCTGTTGTTCTTGGGAATCCTCCCTCCCGTGGATTTCCAAGTTTCACCACAAAAAGACTGGACTTTGGTGCTACCCCACGGTATTGTCCTTCTGATGCTCTTCCATTCCCTGCAGCAATTCCCATCACCCCGGTTCCATGTCCGCTCAGATCCCGACTTGGAACCACTTCATACCTTCCTGCAACATCTGTTCGCTTCAATGCTTCGTCAATCTGTTCCTTCGTATACTCTGTTCCTATAAAATATCCCTTTGGAGGATTTCCGGAAACCGTCTGATCCCAGAGCCGGAGAATTCTTGTACTTCCATCCTCATTTCGAAAATCCGGGTGGCTGTAATCAATTCCGGAATCCACACAAGCAACCAGAACCCCTTCTCCAAACAATGGTTTTCCAACAGGAGAATACGGACTCTGAACAGAATTGATACAGGAAACTGCCCGCCCCTGTTCCACTGCAAAGAAAAGACGCTTTGGTTTTTCAATAAACTCAATCTGCGGATATTGTGACAAACGATTAATCTCACTTTCCGGGACAGTAAGAATTGCAAATTGATTCAATAACTCCACCACCTGAATTTGCTCATCCACAATCTCGCTGAGATTTCCTGAGTATTTTACAATTAACTCCCATTTTCTTTCTTCTGGTTCATAACCAACAGAAAGATTTAACGATTTTTCCAGTTCTTGTTGTGTAGCATCCAACGCAAGATTTAACAAATTTTCCAGTTTCTGATCTTCCATTCTCTGCTCCATATAAAAAATTCTTTTTTATTTTATTCAATAACAAGGGAACAGGTGAAGATAGGGGACAGGTACATGGTCACATAGTGACCATGTACCTGTCCCCTATCTTCCTTTTAATTCTTTCTATTTTGAAAACCTCTCATTACCAATAGCGCTATAATTAATACTAACGGAAATACACATCCGACAAGCATTCCTTTTTGCAGATTATCATTTGCCCTCTGCGTAATATTTCCTACCAGACTCGGTCCAAAGGCTCCGCCCAAATCGCCCGCCATAGCCAAAAGTGCAAACATAGCGGTTCCGCCAGCCGGAAGCTGTTTTGATGAGATACTAATCGTTCCAGGCCACATAATACCTACAGAAAATCCACAGAGTATGCATCCAATCAGTCCAATGACAGGATTTGCCGATATGGAAGCCATTAAATAGCAAATCAGACACAGACTGCCGGAACCAAGCATAAACTTCATCAAATCTATTTTATCCCCATATTTTCCATAAAGTACACGACTGATTCCCATGGTTATAGCAAACATACAGGGGCCTGCCAAATCGCCAATGGTTTTTGAAAGACTAAGCGCTGATTCTGCATATGCAGATGCCCACTGTGCCATGGATAGTTCCGATGCACCGGCACAAACCATCAGAATAATGGCTACCCAGAATAACGGAACCCGAAACAGACTGCCAATTTTCATACTTTGCCCGTCTTCTGTCAGATGTTCGATCGGACATGTGGCAAAATTGTAAATGTTATACAATGGTACCAGTGCCCATATACATGCAAGCCATTTCCATCTGTCAATTCCAAACACAGTAAAGAAAAGAGTAGAGAAAAGCACAACACCTACAGAACCCCAACAATAAAAAGAATGCAAAAGACTCATTGCCGCTTCTTTATGTTCAAAAGGACAAGCTTCTACAATCGGGCTGACTAATACCTCAATCAATCCACTTCCGATTGCATAAACGATTACACTGATGATGATTCCGATAAATGGGTCCTGAAACAACTCCGGTAAAAATGCCAGTCCCACAAGCCCTGCCACTGAGCATACTTCCGATGCTACAACACTTTTTCGATACCCTATACGATCTACATATTTTGCACACAAAACATCTACAATCAACTGTGTCAGGAAAAACATAGTTGAAATCATTGCAATCTTTCCTAATGGTATCGCATAATCCTTATGGAATTTCAGAAATAACAGCGGTGCAAAATTTGCTGTGATAGCCTGCGTGATAAATCCAAGATAACAGGCAATCAATGTTTTCTTATAATTTTTTCCCATATTGACTTCATTTTCTCCTTCAATTATAGTATTCTTTTGTACTATATCGTATTATTAAGCATCTATCAATGAATAATATCGCATTTTTATTACACAATATCATAAAAGAGGTGATTTCGTATGAAAGCCAACAAAACATATTGCAAAATTACAACCGATGAAACATTGCGAGAAACCGTTTCTCACGACAGCGAAGAATATCCCTTCTGTTATTATCTGGAAGATGACAGGTACATGGTCACTCGATGACCATGTACCTGTCCCTACATCAAATCTTTCGTCCGTTCATACAACTCCCGATATACACCAAACCTCTCTTCATAAATCTCCCGATTCACCGGATTCGGCACATAGATTTTTTCATTCATTTTTACAAACCGTTCACAGCCTTCTTCCAGAGACTGAAAGATACCGATCGAAGTACCTGCCAAAATACAAGCACCCAGACAAGCCTGTTCTTTTTCGTTGCATACACACACTTCTCTGTCAAGAATATCGGCCTGAATCTGCAGCCAGAGCGGTGAAGCAGCTCCGCCGCCAGATGCAATGATCATCGGTGCATCCACTCCCATTTGCTTCAACAAAAGAAGACAATCCTTCAGACTGTAAGTTACTCCTTCCATGACCGCACGCAGAAAGTGCCCATTCTCATGCCCAAGAGTCATACCAAAAAACATTCCCTTTGCCTTTGGATTCAAATGAGGCGTCCGTTCTCCGGATAGATAGGGTAAATAGATCAAACCGTCAGATCCCGGATTTACACTGCCAGCCCATGCATTCACTTGTTCATAATTGTCTACACAGAGCACTTTATTCTTGGCCCAATTCATAGACATTCCGGCACAAAGGGTAGCGCCAAAAATCGTATAGGCTTCTTTTACAGCATGACAAAATGTATTTGTTCGCAATTGTTTATCATAAACAGGTGTTTTCGAAAAGGCAGAGATCTGTCCGCCTGTACCAATATTACTGATGAGCTTTCCTTCTTTTGTCACACCATTTCCAATGCTCTGTGCCGGTTGGTCGCCTGCTCCGTAAATCACGGGAATCCCTGCCGGAAGTCCGGTCCCTCTGGCAGCTTCCTCTGTCACATAACCGGCAATTTCCCCGGATTCTGCTGCATCTGGAAAAATCTCTTTTGGAAGATCGAACTGTTCTAACAAATCCCATGCCCAGTCTCGTTTTGCTATGGCAAACATCCCGGTAGAAGATGCATCTACCACCTCAGCACCTGATTTTCCTGTAATTTTAAGGCGCAAATAGTCTTTCGGACAAAGAACTGCTGCCGTCCGGGCAAACAAATCCGGTTCTTCTTCTTTTACCCACAATAAAGACGGAAATGCAAAACCACAGCTGATTCGATTACGGAGCAATTCCCCCATCTGCTCCTGATTCAATACTTCTTCAATTTCCCTCATCTGTTTCTGAGAACGCTGATCCAGCCAGATGATTGCCGGCCGAAGTACCTCTCCTTCTTTATCCACCAGAACCAGCCCATGCATCTGCCCGGAAAATCCAATCCCCTTGATATTCCTGTATGCATCCGGTGTCTCTGCCTTCAACTGTTGAAACACTTCCAGAAGTGCATCCCACCACATCTGAGGATTTTGCTGAGCAAATCCGGTTTGAGGAATATCCACTTCATAAGACTTTGCATGTACAGCTATCACACCTTTTTCTGCATCCAAAAGCATCGCTTTTACACTGGATGTACCGATATCAATACCAAGAATCACTTTCATCTTCGCTCCTCCTTTTAAGTAACCAGAGGACGGGTACGCAGTCACTGCTGTGACTACGTACCCGTCCCCTGATTATCCTTTATTTTTTTCCGCCTTTTGCCATCATACGATATGGCCATGCAACAAACAATACACCACCTATCATATTACCAATGGTAACAAAGAGAAGATTGTATACATAACCGCCAATGCTGACTGCTGCGTCTCCTGCATTAAAGAGACCAACTGCCATAATGCTCATATTGGCAATACTATGTTCAAAACCACATACAATAAAAATGAAAATACACCAGAAAATCATAATCAGCTTTCCGGATTCTGATTTCATCTTGATTCCACACCATACAGCCAGACATACCAGCATATTACAGAAGATACCTCTTGTAAGCATCTGGAGCGGAGTAAGTGCCATCTTATTCACAGCAAGTGTTACAAAATACTGTCCTGCATCTCCTTTCGGAATTCCCGTAAGCTGGAAAATACCGGCACCAAGCAGAGAACCAATCAGGTTTCCAATATAACAGAATACCCATGTTTTGATCGTCTGTCCCCATGTAATGGCTTTATCAAATGCTGCTGCACCAAGAACCATATTATTTCCGGTAAACAGCTCTGCTCCTGCCATGACAACGAGACTCAATGCTGCCGCAAATGCAAATCCCTGTACACCTTTTGTTGCAGGTGAACCTGCTGCGGAAAAGAATGAACCCAGATAGAACGCTACGAAACCTCCGAACGCAATAAACATACCGGCAATCACAGAAGCAACCATATAGCCCACTGGATTCTGTTCCAGAAATTTCACTTTACCTTTTGCTGCATTACATACATTTGTATATTCGTCAAGAAACACACCTATCTCCTCCTTTTAAATGTATATTTTGAAGAAATACAGGCACGGTTATAAAAACCGTGCCTGACTTTTTAAATTAAGAACAGTTATTTAAAATGCTCTCAACCTGATAATAAAACAATTAGAACAGACCGGAAATCTTACCTGTCTCATCTACATCAATTCTTTCAGCAGCCGGAACTTTTGGAAGACCAGGCATAGTCATGATTTCACCTGTAAGAGCTACGATGAATCCTGCACCTGCTGAAATCTTCAGATTACGAACAGTTACTTCGAAATCTGTCGGAGCACCCAGTTTTGTCTGATCATCTGTTAAGCTGTACTGTGTTTTCGCTACACAGATCGGGCAGTTTCCATATCCCATAGCTTCCAGCTGAGCAGCCTGTTTCTGAGCATTTGCTGTAAGAACAACTCTCTTACCACCGTAGATTTTCTGTACGATCTGATTCAGTTTATCTTCGATGCTTCCCTCTAATTCATAAGAGAACTGGAAATCGTTTGGTTCTTCAACCAGACGGATAACTTCTTTAGCCAGTGCAATACCGCCTTCACCGCCTTTTGCCCATACTTCGGACAGAGCAACGTTAACACCCAGTTCTTTACATTTTGCTTCAACCAGATCCAGCTCTGCTTTTGTATCTGTCGGGAATGCATTGATAGCAACTACACATGGCAGTTTGTATACGTTTTTGATATTGCTTACATGTTTCAGTAAGTTTGGAAGACCTTTTTCCAGAGCTTCCAGATTTTCATTATTCAGATCTGCTTTTGCAACACCGCCGTTGTATTTCAGAGCACGTACAGTAGCTACGATAACAACTGCATTTGGCTGAAGACCTGCCATACGGCATTTGATATCCAGGAATTTTTCAGCGCCAAGGTCAGCACCGAATCCTGCTTCTGTGATTGCATAATCACCTAATTTCAGAGCCATCTTTGTAGCGATTACAGAGTTACATCCATGAGCGATGTTCGCGAATGGACCACCATGCACAATTGCCGGTACATGTTCCAGAGTCTGAACCAGGTTTGGTTTCAGAGCATCTTTCAGCAGTGCACACATAGCGCCTTCTGCATGTAAGTCATGCGCAGTTACCGGTTTCTGCTCTGATACTTTACCATATGTATAACCAATGATAATTCTTCCCAGTCTTTCTTTCAGGTCTGTGATATCTCTTGCCAGACACAGAACAGCCATGATTTCAGAAGCAACTGTGATATCGTATCCGTCTTCTCTTGGCATACCGTTTGTTTTTCCGCCAAGGCCGTCAACTACAAAACGAAGCTGACGATCGTTCATATCCACACATCTTCTCCATGTGATTTTTCTTGGGTCGATGTTCAGTGCATTACCCTGGAAAATGTGGTTGTCAATCATAGCTGCCAGAAGGTTGTTAGCAGCACCGATTGCATGGAAGTCACCTGTGAAATGCAGATTGATGTCTTCCATAGGAACTACCTGTGCATAGCCGCCGCCTGCTGCTCCACCTTTTACACCAAATACAGGTCCTAAGGAAGGCTCACGCAAAGCAACCATTACATTTTTGCCAAGTTTCTGCATACCATCAGCAAGACCAACTGTTGTAGTTGTTTTACCTTCACCAGCAGGAGTCGGGTTGATTGCTGTAACCAGAATCAGTTTGCCGTTTGGTTTGTCAGATTCTTTTAACAGATTGTAATCAATTTTTGCTTTGTACTTACCATACTGTTCCAGATACTTGTCATCGATACCAGCTTTCTCTGCAATTTTTGTAATCGGTTCCATTGTGCACTCCTGTGCAATTTCGATGTCAGACTTGAATCCCATTTTTAAAACCTCCTTAAAAATAACATATAATAGTTTTCGTTTCCCGTATGCGCGGTTCCCCTGTCATTTTACATTCTGGAAAAACCCTTTTATTAAACACTCTTTTCTAAAACTAGTGTTTAAAAAAGGGCAACATTTGTCGGTCACAAATGTTGCCCAGACGGTCGGCTTCCTCAACGCTTTGACTCCACTGTGGTGATCCACATTAACCCGTCAGGAATCAAAACTATTATTTATCTGATGACTATAATGTATCACAAAATCTATTTACTGTCAATCCTCTATTCAACTAAATAATTGTAAGATTTCTGTAAAATGATTTTCTCTTTTTCCAGCTAATTTCAGACTATTTTTGCCCACTTTCCAAAATCCTCCGGAAGAAATTTCTTCTGCTGGAAACGTTTATTTTAAACGTCCTGCAACAAATGTTTCCACTTCTTCTTTTGTAGGCATAACGCGCAGCGCACCTTTTTTAGTTGTGATCAAAGAGGAGGCTCCATTTGCAAACTGAAGCATCTGAGAAAGCTGTTCCTCTGACAGTCCGGCTGTTCCATGTTCCAGTACATAATTCAGTGCACATGCACCGAAAGTATCTCCGGCCCCTGTTGTTTCAATGGTATGTTCCTGAATAAACGGAGCCTGGAACACTTCTTTTCCTTCATGAAATGCAATACTGCCTTCTTTTCCCATTGTAACATTCATGATTTTCAAATTCGGATACTGTTCCAGAAGCATATGTGCACCTTCTTTCACATCCTTGGTTCCTGTCATAAATTCCAGTTCTTCCTCTGAAATTTTCAGAAGATCGCACTGTTCCAGACCATAAGCGATCTGTTCTTTTGCAAGTTCCATACTGCTCCAGAGTGGTGGTCTTAAGTTTGGATCAAAAGAAATCAGAAGACCTGCTTCCTTTGCTGTAGCAATCGCCTTTTTTGTAGCTTTACGCACACCTTCATGAGTCATGGAAAGCGTTCCGAAATGAAATGCTTTGGCAGATTTAATATATTCTTCATCAATCTGCTCCTCTGCCAGCATCATATCTGCTCCCGGATTTCTGTAGAAGGCAAAATCTCTGTCTCCATCCTCAAAGGTATGAACAAAAGCTAAAGTTGTATGTACTTCTTCATCCTCATATAAATGACTGGTATCAATTCCCAATTCGTTCAAAGTTTTTCTCAGTGTAGTTCCAAACTGGTCTTTTCCGACAACTCCCAGAAAAGAAGTTTTCTTTCCAAGATTATTCAGCATTGCAAGTACATTGCAAGGTGCTCCGCCCGGATTTGCCTCAAAGATTGGATTTCCCTGTCCGCTGACTCCGTTTTCTGTAAAATCGATCAACAATTCTCCTAATGCGATTACATCATATGCTTTCTTCATTCTTCGTCTCCTTATTTTTTATTTTCAGGCAACTGCCGGAAAGCAAACTCCCGGCAGTCACTCTGTTTCCTCTGAATTATGAATCCATACCAGAAAATCATCCAGTATTTCTCTTGCTGCTTTGAGCGGTCCGTCAAACATTCCCGCCTCATAGAAATTAATCACAATTGCCCCTATTGGTACTGCAAGGATCATTCCAATTACACTGCTGATTTTATAGCCGGTATACATGAAGATCAACGTCAACAGCGGATTCATACCAATGGAATCTCCTACCAACTTCGGTTCAATCACTCTTCTTACCAATTGTGTAAGTAAATATAAAATCAAAAGTCCAAGTGCATATCTCATATCTCCGGATAAAATCTTAAAAATTGCCCATGGAATCAAAGCAGTCCCTGTCCCAAAAAACGGAAGCATATCCAGAAGTGCTACCAGAAACGCTACAAAAACTGCAAACCGTACATGCAGGAACAGCAATCCGGCACATAAAATAATCCAGATTACAGCCATAATCTTAAGCTGTGCTTTAAAATAGCCACCGAAAACTTTTTTAAAACTATCTGAAAACAATTTCCATTTTTCCTGTATCACTGCAGGTGTATTGGCTCTTCCAAATTCCAGAATCCGGTCCCTGTCTGCAATGAAAAAATAAGCGGACAGCAAAGTAAAGATAAATCCAATAAAGGCACTTGGAAGATTCTTTGCTGTGTTACTGGCAAAATCTACGGTAATTTCACTCAAACTGGTAACCAGTTTTCCAATCTGAATACCCAGTTTTTCCTGTGCATCATCAATACTAATCTGCACATCTTCCGGAAGTTGTTTGATAAACCGTTCCAGATTATGCTCCACTTCCTGAAATTCTTCTTTAAATCCTCCATACAGTTCCGGTGCCTGCTGAATAAAATTCCCAGTCTCTCTTGCCACCTTGGCACCCACCAGATAAATACCTCCGATAAGTGCGGCCAATACAAGAACAATAATCACCATAGATGTATGTTTCCTGGCGATACTCAGCCTTCGTTCAACAATCCGCACCAGAGGACTGGCAATAAGAGCAATGATCCAGCCGATAACAAAAGGCAAAAAGAACTTTACCAGCTTAATTCCAAGAATCACACAAAGAACAACTACAAGAATGGTAAGAAGAGCGGCTGCCATTCCTCTCAGATATTTCTTCCATTTCTTCATAAATCCATTTCCTTAAGGAAACCGAACGTTTCCGAATCATGAAGAAAATGCATGAGCATATAGGCAGTCATAATAGCCACATTCTCCTCTTTCAGTATCCGTTTTACTTCTTCTTTGTCTGCCAGCACGATTTCCAGCGCTTCGGAATCTTCCAGGCCTTCATTGGACACCTCTCCTGCGGCATATCCGAATACGGTAGCACAGGACTCGTCTGTCATACCGATAGTTGTAAAATACGGCCTTTCATATGCCGGATCAACCGAAACAGGAGTCAGCGTCAATCCTGTCTCCTCTTTCAATTCCCGAATACCGGCTTCTTTAAAGTCTTCTCCCGGCTCTACAAGACCTGCCGGAAATTCATAGATATAATCATCAATTGCATAGCGATACTGTCGAACCAACACAACTTTATCTTTTTTCTCTCCATAAAGACTGTAAATGATTACTCCATCTGGTGTATTCTTCCTGGTATTCAGCTTCAGTGCCTCTTCATTCTTTGCTCTGGAAGCCACATAATAATTTCCGCTTTTCCCGGTTTTGCTTTCCACATCAAGATGATACATCCTTACATAAGGATTGTCTGTCATAGGTGTTACTTTTTTAATTGATGGCATTCTATCAGTCTCCTTTTTAAATGCTTGATACATTGTTTTAAAAATTATAACTCTTTCAATGCCGGTTTTCAATCAAAGTTTTCTGATTCTTCTTTATTCTGCAATACGAATAACTGCCTTTACCACATCTGCTTTGTTATTTACACTATAATCCATTGCTTTCTGTGCTTCATCCAGACTGAAAATATCGGTTACAATTCCTTTCAGATTTACTTTACCTGCAGCAACTGCTTCGATTGCCATTGGATAAATATGTCTGTAACGGAATACCGTCTTAAATGTCAGTTCCTTATCAAGAGCCATACTGATCGGAAGTGTCATTTCTCCTGTCTTGCTGTAACCTACCAGTACGATAGTGGCACCTTTCTTTGTCATTCGCATAGCCTGCACGGTTGTAATCTGCGTTCCTGCTGTTTCAATAACCAGGTCACAACCTCTTCCATCTGTCAGTTTCATTACTTCTTCTACTGCGTCTTTTTCTTTTCCGTTAATCACACCGTCTGCACCAAGTTCCAGCGCCTTTTCCAGACGTTTTTCCATAATATCTACTACATATACTTTTGATACACCCATTGCTTTTAAAGCCATCATTGTCACAAGTCCGATACATCCGGAGCCCATAACTACAGCGGTCTGTCCGGCTCTTGCACCACCCTGCATTGCAGCATGAAAACCGACTGCAAGAGGCTCAATAAGTGCACCTTCCAGCGTACTTACATTTTCCGGCAATTTGAAACAAAGATCTGCTTCGTGAGCCACATATTCCTGAAATACTCCGTCAACCGGAGGAGTTGCAAAAAATACTACATCCGGGCAGAGATTATATCTGCCTGTTTTACAGAATTCACAATGTCCGCAGGTTTTTCCCGGTTCCAATGCCACCCGGTCTCCTACTTTGAGATGTTTTACATCTTTTCCTACTTCTACAACTGTACCTCCCGGTTCATGTCCCAGTACAAAAGGAGGTTCCACTACAAAATCCCCGATTGCACCTGTTTCATAATAATGAAGGTCACTTCCGCAAATTCCTACATATTCCAGTTTTACCAGTACCTCATTGTCTTTTGCTTTCGGAATATCTCTTTCCTCCATTTTGATTTTTCCGATTGCTTCCATAACTGCCACTTTCATCTTTCCATCCATTTGATTATCCTCCTGTTTTATTTAAACTTTTATAAATCCTTTTATCAAAGTAATTAAATTATTGCACCAAAAAGGAAAAAAGTCAACTGGATTTTTTATTGAAATATCAGACTTTTTCCAGAAAATCTTCGATAAATCCCAGTGTAGCGCCGTAAGCAGCTGCTTCCAATTTATATTTTCCGGTACTAAGGTAAGAGGTATCCAGATCAAACTTATTATATTCCATAACTTTTTTTGCCAGATCCGGCATAAATTCATCCAGATATCCTCCCACATATCCACCCAAAACAATTTTACAGTCAAAAAACATGCGAAGATTCGTAATCACAATGGCCAGATATTCCAGATATTCCTCCCAGACTTCTGTCGCTTCTTTCTGTCTGCTTCTCAGCTTATCAAAAAATCCTTCCAGGCTTCCGTCTCCATGTTCCTGAAGAATGCTCGCAGAACAGTATGCATCTGCACATCCTTTTTTCCCACAATAACAGGTTCTTCCATTCCGTTCAATAATCATATGACCGAACTCTCCGCTCTTAAAATTTTCTCCACGATAGAGTTTCCGGTCAAAATAAACAGCACCACCTACGGTATTGCTCAGTGAAAGATAGACTTCATTTCCTGCTGTATTCCCCAGTTCCGCAAAAGCAGCACTGTTTGCATCATTATCCAATTCATAGGGGACATGCAAAAGAGTTTCCAGATTTTTAAAACTGACATTTTTTACTTTCAGTACATGGGAACTGGTCAAAACTTTTTGCTCTCGATTTACAAAACCAGGCAGTGAAAATCCAATCCCCATAATTTTCTCTTTTTTAATTTTCTGTTTTCCGGAAAATTCAAAAATGTGCCGGATCATTTCTTCATAATAATCCGATTCATTTCTGTATGGCACACGGATTCTGTCAGAAGCCAGAATTTCTTTTCTGGCATTTACGATGACTGTGGTAATATGATTCCGGGTAATATCCACCCCAAGGGCATAACCTGCCTTTTGATTAATCGATAACGCTTTGGCTTTTCGTCCTCCTGTAGATTCATATTCTCCTTCTTCCACAACCACCCCGGCTTCCATAAGTTCCTTTACATTCTGCAATGTAGTCGGCATACTGATTTTCAGACTTCCGGAAATTTCTGTTTTTGAAGTAACTCCTCTGGAAGAAATAAATTTTGCAATCCGTATTTTATTCATACGTTTCGGTTCAATGGGTCTTTCCAGATGCTTCTCCATTTCCGCTCCTCCTGATTTCTTATTCATCCAATAGCACTATTATATCGGTTGTGCCACAATAAAACAACTGCCTGGAAAATTTTCTGTTACACTTTCTGTTTGTTTCGAATATAAGGATCCCGCAAAAACACAACCAAAAGATAGGCAGTCATAACACACCAGATACTCGGCTCACAAAAAATCACTGCATTATATCCAAAACGAGGAATCCATAGAATTACAAAAAGAATTTTTCCTACCAGCTCAATCACACTGGATACCAGTGGCAGAAGTTTCTGCCCGATTCCCTGCAGAGACATTCGAACATCAAACAACACACCCAAAACCACATAAAAAGGAGCAACTACCCGAAGGTATCGCGTTCCATTCTCCATTACAACGGAATTAGACGAACCGGAAACGAATGCTACCAGAACAGGAGCTGTCAGATTCAGAAAGACTACAATTACCATTGTAATAACCAGATTATACAAAAACGCCAGAAAAACAGACTTCCGGATTCTGTCCGGCTGATCTGCTCCCCGATTTTGAGACACAAAAGTACTGACTGCATTCGCCATCGCTGTAATCGGCATATTGCAGAACTGATAAATCTTTCTTGCTGTTGTATGCCCGGCAATCGTCAAATATCCCAGACCATTGATTCCAAACTGAAGAATCACCGATCCGGCACTGACCAGACTGTTCATCAATGCCATGGACATCCCCTGAGCAAACATTTCCTTAAACAATTCTTTTTCTATTTGAAAATCTTCTCTTTCCGGAACCAGCATACGAAACTTTTTTTCCACATAAATCACACATAAGATTACAGAAATCCCCTGTGCAAGCACCGTTGCTACTGCTGCTCCCTGGATTCCCATATTCATCTTCGCCATAAACAGATAATCCAGAATCATATTCACTACAGAAGACAGCACCAGAAATACCAATGGCATCACACTGTTTCCGATTGCTCGCAAAAGCCCGGAACAAAGATTATATGCGAGCATCACTCCCAGAAACACGGTAACTATTGAAATGTAACTGTTTGCCTCCCGTATGATTTCTTCCGGTGTATCCAGTACCTTTAAAAGAGGATAGACACCGATTCTTGCTGCTACTGTAAGCACCAGAGTAATTCCTGCTGCAATTAACAAGGCGCAGGCAACGGTTCTTTTTAGAAGCTTTAAATCTCCCACCCCGTAACTTCTTGCAGTAACAATAGACAGTCCATTTCCGATCCCCATTGCAAATCCAACCAGAAGCTCATAGACAGGTGCACTGGCCCCTATCGCAGCCAGTGAAGTTTCACCAAGTACATGTCCCACAATCATGGTATCCACGGTATTGTACATTTGCTGAAATAAATTGGAAAGCAATATGGGAAATGCAAACATCAATAATCCCTGCAAAATGTTTCCGTGAAGAAAATCTACCTGTTGCTTTGTTTTTATTTTCATCGTACTTCTTCCTGTTTCATAATTTTTACCAGTCTGCTGGTACCCAGTCGTTCTGCTCCCAATTCTATAAATTTTTCTGCATCTGAAAAGGAAGCAATTCCTCCTGCTGCTTTCACTTTTACATTTTTTCCTGTATATTTTCTCATAAGTGCCACATCTTCAAAGGTAGCTCCTGCTGTAGAAAATCCTGTAGAAGTCTTTATATATTCCGCCCCTGCACATGTCACAATTTCACACATTTTCATTTTTTCCTCTTCTGAAAGAAGACAGGTCTCAATAATCACCTTTAAGATTCTTCCCTGACATGCCTCATGTACTTTTCGGATTTCTTCTTCTACCTCTTTATATCTTCCTTCTTTCAAAAAGCCGATATTGATCACCATATCAATCTCGTCTGCTCCATTGGCAACTGCATCCTGTGTTTCATAGACTTTTCCTGCAGTAGTACTATACCCATTTGGAAATCCAATCACTGTACAGATTGGAAGTTTCCCTTTCACGTACTCGGCAGCCTGCTTTACATAAGCAGCCGGAATACAGGCAGACGCAGTCTCATATTTCATGGCGTCTTCCAGAATTTCTTTTATTTGTTCCCAGCCGGCGCTCTGAGCCAGCAATGTGTGGTCTACTTTTTTTAAAATTTCTTTTCTTTCCATAAAAACTCCTTTCCACCTTATAAGATAGTTACTCTTGCTTTCTCAATATGTATCCGATAACGGCAAATACTATTTCAATCCACATACCCCTCGCGGGGTATGACCGGAAATTGATAAGGTACGATTCGTGCGTATCGATTTCAATCCACATACCCCTCGCGGGGTATGACCACGCATCACAGTACATAAGGCATGTTACATTCGATTTCAATCCCCATACCCCTCGCGGGGTATGACCTGAGTGGAGTCAAAGAGGATGGAGACTTCGGGATTTCAATCCCCATACCCCTCGCGGGGTATGACTGGAAAGCGAGGGAAAATCAAGTGGGTAATGAAGTATTTCAATCCCCATACCCCTCGCGGGGTATGACTCTTCTTCCATTGATACCTGTTCGGTTTCTGGAATTTCAATCCCCATACCCCTCGCGGGGTATGACGCGATCGGAGAACTGTTGATGACAGCGGCTACCGATTTCAATCCCCATACCCCTCGCGGGGTATGACTATCTGAGTTCGAGAGTTTTGCAAGTACTGCAATCATTTCAATCCCCATACCCCTCGCGGGGTATGACCGGTATGCTTACTGATTTTGTGCGTCTACCGCTTATTTCAATCCCCATACCCCTCGCGGGGTATGACGTACAACGATATTTTGCGCGGGTGGAACAAACAAGATTTCAATCCCCATACCCCTCGCGGGGTATGACAATGTGTTATATAATTGGTTTACAAACCAAAAACAATTTCAATCCCCATACCCCTCGCGGGGTATGACCTTTTTTTAGGAATCCTCTGCGGATTATTCACGAATTTCAATCCCCATACCCCTCGCGGGGTATGACCAATTTGTATAATCATCGTAACACCTTCTAATTATTTCAATCCCCATACCCCTCGCGGGGTATGACTTTTCAACCGTCCATACGGTTTCCGATCATATACATTTCAATCCCCATACC
>JALFGN010000019.1 GCA_022777285.1 Blautia sp. | reverse complement strand
CGCTTTATAAACTGCACCCTCTTATGACTATTCAGTACAAGATACAATGACTGTCATACACTTTTGGCTTTGTTTTATGAGGTAAATATTTAAAGAAAAGCCTGAAAAATCAATGATTTAGGGCTTGACATTATAGGAAGGAAAATCTTCGTGAGAAATCATTGGACAGAAATAGAAAAATATTTAGTAGACCAGAAGATAGCGCAGGAACTGATTGGAGAACTGAGAGATTTTCACATGCGTTATACGGTAGAGGATCTGGTAAAGGAACGGGTAGAAAAACCGGATATCCTATTTTATGGGAAAAAGATTCTGGAAATGTCAATAGCAGCGCTTCTTCAGGGAGATAACCTTTTACTTTCCGGCGCGAAAGCTACAGGAAAAAATGTACTATGTGAGACACTGGCATGGATATTCGGAAGACCGGAATACGACATTTCTTTTCATGTAAATACAGACAGTGCCGATCTGATTGGAACGGATACCTTTATAAATAATGAGGTTCGCCTTCGGAAAGGCCCCATCTACCAATGCGCGGAATTTGGAGGATTTGGAATCCTGGACGAAATCAATATGGCAAAAAATGATGCGGTTTCTGTACTGCATGCCACACTGGATCATCGGCGCAGAATTGATATTCCAGGATATAACAGGATTTTACTTCATCCGGCAACACGATTTATCGGCACGATGAATTATGGTTACGCAGGTACCAGAGAGCTAAATGAAGCATTGGTTTCAAGGTTTATGGTAATTGATATGCCTGAAATGGATGAGGATAGTGTCCTTTTTGTATTAAGACAACATTTTCCAGATGGGGAAAAAAGTGCACTGAAAGCTTTTGCAGGACTGTTTCTGGATTTGCAGATCAAAGCTTACCATGGAGAAATCTCAACAAAATCTCTTGACCTGAGAGGATTGGTTTCTGCTGTAAAAGCAACAAGAAGCGGACTTTCTCCAATTGATGCAATCCAGATGGGAATCATAAATAAAAGTTTTGATGTATTTGAAAAAGAGATCGTAGAAGATGTGGTTTCTACCAGAATCCCATCTTCCTGGACCGGAAAAGACATATGGGGGTAAACTTGTATGGAGGATGTCAGATGGCCGGCGGAACAACTGGAAGAACATCATCTGGAGATCAGCAATCGTATCAGAAATCTTTTTTGGACAGTCAGTGGTGATTATGATACGGAATTTGAACCGGACACAGAAAAATATGTTTATTCAAAACAAACGGTTCTATATGAGGCAGTGAAGCAGGGTGCCTTTGCACGATATTTTGATCAGAAGAAACTTGGCATATATTTGATGAAAAAAATACATTTTTCTGCTGGAGAAGATATGCTTTTGCCTCTTGCTGGATTATGCATGGATGCTGCAGTGAATCGTTTTATCATTCGAGAACGTTTGGGAACAAAGGAAATTAGAGAACAGGCGTTCAGAGAATTGGAAAAGGCCGAGGAAGAGCAGGTATCAGACAAAGCTGGAACAGACCTGATTCACAGGATCAGGCTTCTGTATATAAGGCATGTTCTGGAGAACACAGACGATAAGGGAATGGATCCACAGGCAGAGATTGCATTGTACAAGATTCTATCTCTGAAGAATGCGGAAAATACGGAAGATGTCATAAACGTGATAGATGAGATTTATAATCATGTTCTGGATCCCTCTTTTGAAAAAAAGAATGGAAATCTGGAGAAGATTCTGAATTTACCGGATATGGCATTGACCAATGACGCGTGGCAGGAATGCATGACAGATGAACAGATGGAAGACATCATTCAAAAATATCTTTTTAATCTCAAAAAAAAGATGATGAGTCTGGATATCAGAAACAAAAAGAAAAAAAGATTTTATTTCTCTCCGGAAAATGAAGAAGTTCCGGAAAGCTCGGAGAATATAAATCCACAGGCAGTGCGACGGATACGGGAATATGTGGAACTGAATTACGGAAAATCGTATCTAAGTGAAGCGGAGCAGGCCAGAGTCAACCGGAAATTTTGTACAGGAATCCACAAAAACTGTATCCTGTATCTTACAGATGGAATTTTACAAAACCCTGTGATAAAAAATAATCAATACCGTTTTTCTCAGCTGCAGTTTGAAAAAAATAAAGCCTATTATGGAAATAATCACTGGATCATCAAAAGAAATATTTCTGTGTTGGCAGAGTCACTGAAACGGGCACTTATAATCCGAAAGGATGATTTTGTCAGCAGATCTGATGCGGGGCAGCTTGTTCCTGAAAGGTTATGGAAAATTGGAAGAACAGACGATGACAAGTTATTTAATAGAAAAAAGATATCAGAAGATTCTGAGTTTGTAATAGACGTCCTGATTGATTCCAGTGGTTCCCAGGCTGACAGACAGGCTCAGGTAGCGGCGCAGGGATATATTATCAGTGAAGCATTAAGCCAGGCAGGAATTCCTCATCGGGTGACAGGATACTGTGCTTTCTGGGGATATACAGTACTTCAGAGATTTCGGGATTATGAAGATCCAAGGGAAACAAATGAAAGAATCTTTCAATTTCGGGCGTATGCCAATAACAGAGATGGGCTTGCACTGAAAACAGTCTGTTCCTCTCTCATGGAGCGACCGGAAAAAAATAAGATTTTAATCGTATTAAGTGATGGAAAACCCTGTGATATGAGCATACAACGACCAGGAACCCGCCAGCCCAAGATCTATGACGGAGAAAAAGCTGTGAAAGATACTGCATATGAGGTACGTCGGGCCAGAAATCAGGGAATTTTCGTAATTGGTATTTTTGTAGGGAATGAAGAAGAGCTCTCCGTGGAAAAGAGAATCTATGGAAAAGACTTTGCCTATATTCGTAATATCAGCAATTTTTCCCGTATGGTAGGAACTTTTTTGCGAAGACAAATTGATATGGAATGAAAATGGAGGAATCACTATGGGTAAAATTGAATTTGCCAATTGCCAGGATGTAAGAAATCAGAAAAAGATACAGGAATTAGATTGTCCACGCTGTCATGAACCGGGAGGCATTGAAGCCTTTGTGAAAGACGGGATACTTGCAGAGGATGGAGTATGTGATAACTGCGGATATATTCTTCCAGAAGGAACAGAACTGGAGGAAGTGGAGTAAGACAGTTTGAAGTAATCCCGAATCTCACCTATAAATCCGGTGAACAGATGGAGCAACTTGGAAAGTATGGTTTTCTTCGCAGAGATTATCTGAAAAACCATCGAAATTCAACCTATCAGGTGATGCTTCTGCAGGATACGATAGGAGAGCATCTTCTGGAAGTGGACAAGGCAGCCAGGGAACGGGAAGAAGTGATTCTGAAACAGTTGGAAGAAAAAGAACCACTGCCGGATAAGGAGAAAGATCAGATGGCATGGGTAAGAGCTGCCAATCAGCACAGAGCGATTGCAGAAGAGATTATCCTGAAAGAATTGATTTATGTATAAGGATTGGCAGTAACTAATCTGGCAGGTAACTGATAAAAATAGAATATTGTGAGCGAAGTAAGGCGTGAGTCATAAGATATGGCTTGCGTCTTTTTCTTTTGAACTGGAAAGGAGGATGGGAGCATGGCACAGATTTTTCGTGTAGAGAGAACTAAGAATTTTACGGTAATGAGTAATCATCATTTCAAGAATAAGAATCTGACATTGAAAGCGAAAGGTCTATTATCGCTGATGTTAAGTTTGCCAGATGACTGGAATTACAATATGCAAGGACTGGCAACATTGAGCAGAGGACTATTATGTGCTGACACTGGCGGCTATCGCAAGGGAACTGGATGGGAAATGTATGAACCGGGCAACGGTACATATCGCTGCCGGACTTCCCCTTACCTGGGTAGCTACACAGAAAGAAGACTTTCAGAAATATCTTCTCCAGAATGAATGTGTAGATTTTACATTCCGTAATAAAGAGTAT
>JALFGN010000139.1 GCA_022777285.1 Blautia sp. | reverse complement strand
GGTAGATGCTTTTATGAATGCAATTCCAACAGTATTAAAGTCTAAATTAAAAGCAGCATAAGTGTTTTTTGATAACTGAATAAATGCCAGATATTGAATTTTCAAGGTGCATAGCTAAAATTTATGTGCGAAGTTTGAGTTACATTATTTTACTTTTACCCGGCAAAACGCCGGAAAGTAACAAGGAGGAATTGATTATGAAAGTAAAAAAGAAACTTACAAGGCTATGGAGCTTCCTGCTCGTCCTTGTGATGCTGGTAGGTATGCTGCCCGCCACGGCGCTGGCTGAGGGGTCGGCAACGGCAACAGCGGACTTTTCTGCTGATCCCACAACGGCACTGGCGCTACTAACGGCGCGAAAACAGGTGAAGCGGACAGCACATGGGATAGCAGTACAAATACTCTCACTCTCAATGGCGTGAACTTTACCACCACCGCTGCTACTGCGGTGAAGCTGCCCGGGGGTTCGAAAATCGTTCTGGCGGACGGAACGGTCAATACCATCACTAGTGGAGACTCAGATTTGAAGGAGTGCCTTGGCATTTACGCTGTGAAAGACCTGACTATCTCCGGCTTCGGCAAGCTCACTGTGACTGGCGGCAATGCGACAGGTCCCTTTAAATATAGCTCCGGTATCCTTTCAGATGGCAACGTGACCATCACAGGCAGTGCTGAAGTCATCGTAAACGGCGGCACGTCTAAGGAGAATAGCTCCGGCATCCTTGCGTACGGTGGCGGCGTGACCATCACCGGCTCCGCCGATGTCACAGCCAAAGGCGGTAATGCGAGTTCTTATAGCCGCGGCATTTATGCAAAAAACGACGTTGTTATCTCCGGCGGTAGCCTTAAGGCCGAAAGTGGTAGGACTAACGATCGTTGCTACGCCATTTTCACAGCTTATGGTGACGTGAGCATTTCCGGCGGCACCGTGATTGCCAAAGCGGGAAGCGCTTTGAACAAGGCCCCGAGCCAGCTCCCTACCACCTATCAGTGGCGCATCTCGGAAAGCGGCGATTATTCTGCGTACCCTGGTTCTGCATATACCTGGGACGCGTCGCACACCTATTTAGACATCCAGAAGGCTCCTATCATCGTTAGCTACACTGTGTTCTTTAACGTAAATGGCGGCACCGGCACTATGGCAAATGTAATCGGCGTTTCCGGAGATTACACCCTCCCCGCAAACGGCTTTACTGCCCCTGCCGGTAAGCAGTTCAAATGCTGGAACGTTGGCGGTGCCGAGAAGGCAGTCGGCGACAAGATTACCGTTACTACCAACACTACCGTAATCGCAGTATGGGAAGACATTCCTGTTACCACCTACACGGTGTCCTTTGACGCCAACGGCGGCGACGGCACGATGTCAGATGTAACCGGTGTTTCCGGAACATACGCCCTCCCTGCAAACAGCTTTACAGCACCAGCGGGCAAGCAGTTCAAGGGCTGGGCAACAAGTGCGTACGGTGCGGTTATTTCCGGTACAAGCATTACTGTATCAGCCGACACCACTCTTTATGCAATCTGGGAGAATATTCCTGCAGCTTCGAAAGAGTATGACATTTTAGATGGTGCAAACAGCAAGTGGACACAGAATTCAAACGGAAGCCTTTCCATCAGAGGAAGCGGAGCATTTTCCAAGTTCGTGGGAGTTAAGGTTGACGGAACCCTTGTTGATGCAAAGAACTACACCGTAAAAGAAGGTTCTACCATTGTTACACTGAAAGCAGACTATCTCAAGACTCTTGCAGCGGGAAGCCACAACATTGAGAGGTTATGGACAGACGGTTCTGCAAGTACAAGATTTACCGTTGATGCGAAAGCAACAGTGAATAAAGGTACAGCAACTGTAAATAAAGGTACGACAGCAGTAAATAAAGGTACACGGTCTCCGAAGACCGGTGACAACAGCCATATGGCATTGTGGATTACACTTTTCCTTGTCAGTGGTGCTCTGATAAGTGTTACAGGTGTTTACGGCAAAAAGAAAAAACGTACTGCAAGGTAAAATAATATAAAGCATTTTTTCATATTTGAATTTATCCCTCCTGTCAGGTATCTGGCAGGAGGGATTTTTATCTCAGACGAAGAAGATTCCCACTTCTATAAGTGGTGAGTAATCAGCTTTCTATCTTTTAATATGTCGGCAATTCTCGAACTGTCATTGACAATACGAGAATTATTGTGGAATTTTGCAATCCATTCCTTTATTCTATAACTGATTATGATTTTAAATAATCGAAAGGAGTTAACGAATGAGCTTTGCCAATGTGTTAAATCTGTATCTGGACAAAACAAAGTGTACCGCGAAAGAGCTGTCTGCTGCTTCGGGTATCTCTGCGTCTGCCCTGAGCAGATACCGTTCCGGGAAGAGAATTCCCGAACCGGAACAGATTGAAAAACTGATTTGCGGATTTGTTCAGCTGGCAAGATCTGCGGTGCGAAAAATAGAATCTTATCAAAAGAACGAAATCTATTCGGGAGATCGCCTGATTCTTACTTTTGAAACGGAGCAGAGCGTTTTGAATTCCAATATTATAGAAAGATTGGTAAATAAATACTTGTAATTTACGGGAAAAGACTCTGCATGCTGAAATTAGAAAGTACGCTCTAAGCTGATTTCTTCCCTGTATTTTTTTCAGAAACTATGGTAGAATTTATTTAACATTTAAATAAGATGGATGTAGATGACGAAATTATTCAGATATTTTATAGTCCTGATTTTTTCCACGACACTCGTTGCCAGTGGAAAAGAAGAGGAGAAAATATTGGATTGATTTACAGGAGGAGAAAGTACATGATAATCACATCACAACAGGCAGAAATGGACACGGTAATCGCAACAGCAAAGGCAATGTGTGCAGCAGCCAGAACAGCACCAAAAGCAAAAGGAATGGATTTTGTACGAACAGCAATATTAACCGGAAGTGATAAAGATGCTTTGGCAGATAAAATGGATCGTCTGGCAGATCAACTGGGAATGGGATTTTTCCATAGAGATGCAGGAAATGTAAGAAACAGCATGGCAATTGTAGTGATTGGGCAGGAAAATGCAGTACGGGGATTGAATGAAGGATGCAGATTCTGCGGATTTGAAAATTGCAAAGCTTGTATGGAAGCGGGTGGAAGCTGTGCCTATACTGGGGTAGATCTTGGAATTGCAGTGGGATCTGCAGTCAGTATTGCAGCAGAAAACAGAGTGGACAATCGGATCATGTTTTCAGCAGGAAGAGCAGCTATGGAACTGAACATACTGGGAGAAGAGGTAACACAGGCATTTGGAATTCCTTTAAATGCATCAGGAAAATCTCTATATTTTGACAGAAAATAAAATCTATATATAAGAAGAATCGGGGCTGTGACACGAAGAGATTCGTGAGCAGTCCCGATTTATTTCTAAAGAGCCTCTGTCTGTGCATGGATTTCATCTTCACAGGCAGCCATAGCTTTCAGTGTCTTTTCCAGTAATTCATCCAGTTCCCATCCAAGAAGTTCGGCACCTTTGCGGATAACATCGCGGGAACAGCCAGCAGCAAATTTCTTGTCTTTGAATTTTTTCTTAAGGCTTTTTAATTCCATATCTTTACAGCTTTTTGAGGGACGCATAAGTGCAGCAGCTCCGATCAGACCGGTCAGTTCATCTGCGGCAAATAACACTTTTTCCATCGTGTGGACTGGTTCCACGTCACAACAAATTCCATATCCGTGACTGCATACAGCATGAATCAGAGCATCTCCGGCATTTCCTTCTTTTAATAATTCGGGTGCTTTTATACAATGCTGTTCCGGATATAACTCAAAATCGATATCGTGGAGCAGACCGACCGTACGCCAGAAATCGCTTTCTTCCTCATATCCAAGTTCATTTGCAAACCAGCCCATAATAGCTTCTACGGTCAGCCCATGAATCAGATGGAAAGTTTCCTGATTGTATTTTTTTAATAAGGTCAGAGCCTCTTCATGTTTTAAAGTTTCTTCCATAGCAGAATCCTCCTGAGTGATAGAATGTTCCTTTCCCTATCTTATCACACAGAAAAAATGATACAAGATAGAATTACATAAAACTGTAAAAAAAGAAAATAATAAAACAATAGAGAGGAAGTTTGAAGATTTGGAAGGGAGAAACAGGAAAAGAAAATGAATGAAATTCTTACAAAAATCAATGATTTTATGTACACATATATTCTTCTGATTTTGTTAGTGGGGGCAGGAATCTATTTTTCTGTCAGTACCAAAGGTGTGCAGATCCGTCTGTTGAAGGATGGAATCCGGTCAATTATGGATAAAGGAAAAGAAGAAGAAAAAGTGTCTTCTTTTCAGGCACTTATGATTTCAACCGCTTCCCGTGTAGGGACAGGAAACATTGCAGGAATTGCAACAGCAGTGGCAGCAGGCGGGCCGGGAGCCGTATTCTGGATGTGGGTTATGGCTGTTGTTGGCAGTGCTTCTGCATTTGTGGAAAGCACGCTGGCACAGATTTATAAAATAGAAGAAAATGGACAGTACAGAGGCGGCCCTTCTTATTATATGGAAAAGGCGCTGGGGAAAAGATGGCTTGGAATTTTGTTCTCTCTGGCACTGATTGTCTGCTTTGCTTACGGATTCAATGGTCTTCAGTCTTTTAATATATCTTCCTGTCTGGAATACTATATTCCTGATTATGCAGAAAGTATTTTTCCGGCTGTGACCGGTCTGATACTGGCAGCAGCATCAGCGGTTGTAATATGGGGCGGGGTACACCGAATCAGTTTTATTACTTCTGTTCTGGTTCCAATCATGGCTTCTGCTTATATCCTTGTAGGAGCTTTTACAATGATTCTTCATTGGCGGGAACTTCCTCATATTTTTTCGGTGATTTTGCAAGATGCATTTGAGTTTCGGGCATTTTCGGGAGGATTTGCAGGAAGTGCAGTGATGGTTGGAATTAAAAGAGGATTATTTTCCAATGAAGCAGGAATGGGCAGTGCACCCAATGCTTCTGCTTCCGCAGATGTGAGCCATCCGGTCAAACAGGGAATGGTGCAGGTGATCTCCGTATTTATTGATACGCTTCTTATCTGTACCAGTACAGCCATGATGCTGCTTGTCTCTAAAGTACCGGGAGAAAAAGGCGTCCTGGATGGAATTCCATATGTGCAGGCTGCCATTCAGGCAAATGTGGGAACCTGGGGAATCCATTTTATTACATTTTCTATTTTTGCTTTTGCTTTCAGCAGTATTGTAGGAAATTATTATTATGCGGAATCCAATATCCTGTTTATAAAAAATGACAAAAGACTGTTGCATTTATTTCGGATTACCTGTATTGTTGCTGTCTATCTGGGCGCACAGGCGGATTTCTCGCTTATATGGAATCTGGCAGATATTACCATGGGAAGTATGGCAATTATCAATATCCTTGCCATTTGGCTTTTAAAACCGACGGCTGTTCAAGTCTTGAACAATTATGAAAAACAGAAAACAGAAGGAGAAGAACCAAAATTTCGAGGAGAAGATGTTGGAATAGAAGGAACTGTATGGAAATAATATTTGAAAATATACTATCTGTTGATGCAGAATAATGGTATAATCATGAACAGTAACAATAAGAGAGGATGAAGATTCGATGAAAACAGCATTAACAATTGCCGGCAGTGATTCCAGTGGAGGTGCGGGCATTCAGGCAGATATAAAAACCATGATTACAAATGGCGTGTATGCCATGAGCGCAATTACAGCATTGACGGCTCAGAATACAACCGGTGTGACAGGGATTATGGAAGTTACACCGGAGTTTCTTGGAAAACAGATAGACAGTATTTTTACAGATATTTTTCCGGATGCAGTAAAAATCGGCATGGTTTCATCGGCAGATCTGATTAGAAAGATTGCAGAAAAACTGAAAGAATATCAGGCAAAAAATATTGTAGTGGATCCGGTCATGGTGGCAACCAGCGGTTCCCGGCTGATCAGTGATGAAGCAGTGGAAACTTTGAAAACAGATTTAATGCCGCTGGCCGCACTCATAACTCCGAACATTCCGGAAGCAGAAGTTCTGGCAGATATGCAGATTAAAACAGAAGAGGATATGATTCAGGCAGCAGAGAAAATCAGCCAGTCTTATGGTTGCGCTGTTTTGGTAAAAGGCGGTCATAAAGTAAATGATGCCAATGATCTTCTGTATCAGAATGGAACCGATCAGTGGTTTAAAGGAAAAAGAATTGATAATCCGAACACCCATGGAACGGGATGTACCTTATCCAGCGCCATTGCGTCTAATCTTGCGAAAGGATATAGCCTGGAAGAATCCGTAGAACGGGCGAAAGATTACATATCCGGGGCACTGGAGGCAATGCTGGATCTTGGCAAAGGAAGCGGTCCGATGAATCACGGATTCGAGATTGCAGGCAAGGGAAGATTCGTATGAGAGAAAATAATAAGCTGACAGTGGGCATTCTGGCTCATGTGGATGCAGGAAAAACTACTCTGGCAGAAAGCATTTTATATCTTACAGGACGTATACGAAAGCTGGGACGGGTAGATCATCAGGATGCTTTTCTGGATACGTATGCATTGGAACGGGAACGGGGCATTACTATTTTTTCCAAACAGGCAGAAATTAACCTGGGAGAGAAAGAAGTGACACTGCTTGATACACCGGGGCATGTAGACTTTTCAGCAGAAATGGAACGAACCTTGCAGATACTGGACTATGCAGTATTGGTTATCAGTGGAGCAGATGGCGTGCAGGGACATGTGCAGACTTTATGGCGTTTGTTGAAACAATATAAGATACCCGTATTTCTTTTTATCAATAAAATGGATCAGATTGGTACAGACAAAGAGGCACTTTTACAGGAACTTCGGAAGCGTCTGGATGAGAAATGTATCGATTTTGGACAGAGTCAGGAATCAGAAGCGTTTCTGGAAGAAATTGCCATGTGTGAAGAAAAACTTCTGGAAACCTATCTGGAAACAGGAAAGATTTTACAGGAAGAAATTGTAAATCTGATTAGAAAACGGAAAGTATTTCCCTGCTACTTTGGTTCAGCCCTGAAATTACAGGGAGTGGAAGAATTTCTTGAGGATTTGGAACGCTATACTCTGTGTCCGGATTATCCGGAAGAGTTCGGAGCAAAAATTTTTAAAATTTCCCGGGATGCACAGGGCAATCGTTTGTCTTATATGAAGATTACAGGCGGAACTCTGAAGGTGAAAATGCTTCTGACCAACCGGGACAGTTTCTATTTGAAAGATAAGAAAGAAACCACAGAAGCGGTATGGGAAGAGAAAGCAGAGCAGATACGAATCTATTCCGGCGCTTCTTTTACAGCAGTGCAGGAAGCCAAAGCAGGAACCATTTGTGCGGTTACCGGGCTGAATCGGACATTTTCCGGGGAAGGACTCGGCAGGGAAAAGCAGTCTTTTATGCCGGTGTTAGAGCCGGTTCTGACTTATAAAATAGAATTGCCGGAAGACTGCGATGTGCATGACATGCTTATGAAAATGAAAGAATTGGAGGAAGAAGAACCTCAGCTACATATTGTATGGGATGAAACGTTGGGAGAAATCCATGCGCAGGTTATGGGAGATGTCCAGATTGAAGTTTTAAAAAGCATGATTTGGGAACGATACCATACAGAAGTGGATTTTGGATCCGGAAATATTGTTTATAAAGAAACCATACAGAATACAACAGAGGGAATTGGACATTTTGAACCGCTTCGTCATTATGCAGAGGTTCATCTTCTTCTGGAACCCGGAGAGCGCGGAACCGGTCTGCAGTTTGAGGCAGACTGCAGTGAAGATGTTCTGGATCGGAACTGGCAAAGACTGGTGTTGACTCATCTGGAAGAAAAAATCCACAAAGGGGTACTGACCGGGTCGGAAATTACCGATATGAAAATTACATTGGTGACCGGCAGAGCCCATTTGAAGCATACAGAAGGCGGGGATTTTCGTCAGGCAACGTATCGCGCGCTGCGTCAGGGACTTCGCAAGGCAAAAAGTCTGTTGCTGGAACCAGTCTATGAATATCGTCTGGAAGTTCCTTCTGATAAAGTGGGAAGGGCTATGGCAGATGTACAGAAAATGCATGGAGAATTTATGTCTCCTGTGGTAGAAGGTGAAATGTCTGTTCTTACAGGAACTGCTCCGGTAGCTTCCATGCGGGATTACCAGAGGCAGGTAATTGAATATACCAGTGGTCATGGAAGACTTTTTTGTTCTTTAAAGGGCTATGAACCCTGTCATAATCCGGAAGAAGTGATCCGGGAAATCGGCTACGATCCGGATGGAGATACAGAAAATCCCTGCGGTTCTGTATTTTGTGCGCACGGAGCAGGATTTGTAGTGCCCTGGAATCAGGTGGAAGAATATATGCATCTGGAAGCGGTTTATCGACCGGAACAGGAAAATACGAAAGAGACAGAGCCGGTGAGAGCAGAGTCAAGAAGCCCACAAGCTGCTGCAAAAGCCTTTCATGAAGGGGTTCAGAATGAAGAAGAACTGCGGGAAATTTTTGAAAGAACCTATGGACCTGTAAAAAGGGAACGGAAAGGCTGGGAACGGGTATCCCGTCCTGCGAGAAAAGAAGGCACGGAACATAAAATTGTAAGGAAAGAACCGTTGAAAGAATATCTTCTGGTGGATGGATACAATATTATTTTTGCATGGAAAGAGCTGAAAGAGCTTGCAGAGATCAATATTGAAAGTGCAAGAAACAAACTGATGGATATTCTCAGTAATTATCAGGGATATAAGAAGAATAGCTTGATTCTTGTTTTTGACGCCTATAAAGTAAAAGGAAATCCAGGAGAAATCATGAAATACCATAATATTTATGTCGTATTTACAAAAGAAGCAGAAACAGCAGACCAGTATATTGAAAAAACCGTTCATGAAATCGGAAGGAAATATCAGGTGACGGTAGCTACTTCCGATGCGCTGGAACAGGTAATCATTCTTGGACAGGGAGCGGGAAGGCTTTCTGCTGCAAATCTGTTGGAGGAAATCCGGCAAGCAGAAGAAGAAATCCGCAAAACGGTTACAGACAGAAAAGATTCCGGAAAGCATTATCTTTTTGACAGTCTTCCGGAGGAGATGGCTGACCTGATGGAGCAGGTACGCCTTGGAAAGAAAACAATTAAATAATAGAGAATCAAAAAAGAAAACAGTTTTTGGCGCTGTTTTCTTTTTTGATTTTTGGAGAAAAATCTTTATACCGTCTTTATACGAGAGAAAAAAATTTTATGCTTTTTTAATTTGATGAATCCGATAATAGAGACAAAGAGGAATAGAAAAAGAAAGGTAATTGAGAGAAAATTATGACTTTTTTTCACAAAAGAAAAAAAATTACATCTTTTCAGATTATCCTATTTGGTTTTATTTCGGTGATTTTGACCGGTGCAGGATTATTGATGCTGCCGATATCGGCCCGAAATGGGCAGATGACAAATTTCTGGGATGCATTGTTTACTGCAACATCTGCAGTTTGTGTAACCGGCCTGGTGGTCCAGGATACCGCTACTTACTGGTCAGCATTTGGTCAGGGAATAATCTTGGTGCTGATTCAGATCGGAGGAATGGGAGTTGTTACAGTGGCTGTCTGTGTGGCAGTGGCATCCGGACGTAAAATTGGTCTTATGCAGCGCAGTACTATGCAGGAGGCAATCGCAGCACCACAGGTAGGCGGAATTGTTAAAATGACCGAATTTATTCTGAAAACTACGGTTTTGATTGAAGGATTGGGTGCAGTGTGTCTCTTCCCTGTTTTCAGAAAAGAGTTCGGTCTGGGAAAAGGAATCTGGTATGCATTGTTTCATTCCGTATCTGCTTTTTGCAATGCAGGATTTGATTTAATGGGAGAAAAAGAAGCATTTTCTTCGCTGACCTCTTATGTAGATAATCCGGTCGTGAATCTTACGATTATGCTGCTGATTGTGATTGGCGGAATCGGTTTTATGACATGGGAAGATGTCAAAAGTAACCGGTGGCATATACAAAAATACCGTATGCAGAGTAAAGTTGTTTTTACAGTAACCGGTATCCTTCTGGGCTTTCCTTTTTTGTATTTTTATTTTCGGGAATTTTCGCATATGACCGGTATGCAGAGATTCTGGATGGCTGCTTTTCAGACTGTTACTCCGAGAACAGCAGGATTTAATACAGCAGATTTAGCTTCTATGAGTGAACCGGGGCAGTTGATTACAATTCTTTTAATGCTGATCGGTGGTTCCCCCGGATCGACTGCCGGAGGAATGAAAACAACTACAATAGCAGTTCTGGCAGCATCTGCTCTGGCGGTCTTTTTACAGAATGAGGAAACGCATTTGTTTCGGAGACGTGTGGTAGAAGGTGCAGTGCGCAATGCCGCAACGATTCTTATGATGTACTTTGTTTTATTTTTTGCAGGTGGGATTATCATCAGTTCGCTGGAACAACTGCCGGTATTGCCTTGTCTTTTTGAAACTGCATCTGCCCTCGGTACTGTGGGTTTGACACTGGGAATTACTACAAAACTTGGGCTCATATCACGTTTGTTGCTGATCGTTTTTATGTTTTTCGGGCGAGTGGGAGGACTGACCATCATATTTGCAGCCATTTCATCTGGAAAAAAGAGTAAAGCGAGACTGCCACGGGCAAAAATTACAGTGGGATAGATAAAGGAGGAAACAGACAGTGAAGTCGATTTTACTGATTGGATTGGGAAGGTTTGGACGACATGTGGCAGTCAAACTTTCAGAAATGCGTCACCAGGTAATGGCCATTGATAAGCGGGAAGAAAGAGTAGACGCAGTTACGAATTTTATCACAAATGCGCAGATTGGAGATAGTACAGATGAGGAATTTCTTCGTTCTCTTGGAATTCGGAATTTTGATGTCTGTATTGTTGCCATAGGAAATGATTTTCAGAGCTCTCTGGAAACAACTTCCCTGTTAAAAGAGCTGGGAGCAAGACTTGTGGTTTCAAGAGCAGCAAGGGATGTTCATGCGAAGTTTCTTCTGAGAAACGGTGCAGATGAGATCGTTTATCCGGAAAAACAGCTTGCATACTGGACGGCTATTCGTTATGGCTCTGATCATATTTTTAATTATATAGAACTGGGGCAGGAATATGCGATTTTTGAAATTCAGGTGCCGGAGAATTGGAAGGGAAAGACCATTGGAAGACTGGATATCCGTCAGAAATATAACATTAATATTATGGCATTGAAAATTGAGGGACGGATGGATATGAGCATTACCTCAGATACTGTTTTGAGCGGAAATATGACGATGCTGGTTCTGGGAAAAAACAAGGATATTCAGAAATGCTTCCATATTTTGTAAAAAGACAGGGGAGGTTGGAAAAATGAGAGAACTTTTATTGCTGCTTCTCTTTGCTTTATTAGTTATGTGCATTCATTTTGGAATTAAAAAATTTGACAAGTTCAAAAAAGATTATATAGATGTGGAAAAAGAGGAGGAAAAGGAGTAAAATCTTCATAGCGCTAAGCTGTGAAAGGAAAATAAATAAAAACAAATGAAAATAATGCAAAGAGAGCATTCTGCACTCAGAAGTTCGCTGAAGGATATCGGAAGATGTATCTGCATTTTATTTTTTGCCACTTTGGTAGGGCATTTGTTTGCAGGTATGGGATTTACAGAGGCAAATATTATTACAATTTATATTTTGGGAGTTCTGATTATTTCTCTGATTACCGTACATAGAATTTACAGTCTGATTTCTTCCATCATCAGTGTTATGATTTTTAATTTCTTTTTTACGGTACCCCAGTTTACTTTTCGTGCTTATGAGAAGGGATATCCGGTAACTTTTCTTGTTATGTTTCTGTCTGCTTTTATTACAGGAACACTGGCAGGAAGACTGAAAAGTCATGCGAAACAGGCGGCACAGGCAGCGTACAGGACAAAGGTACTTCTGGATACGAACCAGTTGCTGCAGCAGGCATCCGGAAAGAATGAAATCGCAGAGGCGACCGCAAAGCAGATTATCAAACTTCTGGATCGTGATGTAGTGATGTATTTGACAGAGGAAAAGAAGCTTGGACAACTTAGAATTTTTCCGGTTGACGGTTTTGAAATCAGTGACAGGGAGCGAATCCTGGAAGAACGGAGAATTGCAGAACTGGTATTGAAAAATAATCAGCATGCAGGTGCTACCACTGAGGTTTTTTCGGATGCAGCTTGTCTGTATCTTGCAATTCGTGTCAATAATAAGGTATATGGTGTGGTAGGGATTCGAATTGGTGAAGCGCCTCTGGATGCATTTGAGAACAATATTCTCTTATCCATATTGGGAGAATGTGCATTGGCACTGGAAAATGAAAAAAATGCCAGGGAGAAAGAAGAGGCAGCTGTCATGGCAAAAAATGAGCAGCTGCGGGCCAATTTACTGCGGTCAATCTCGCATGATCTGCGTACACCGCTTACTTCGATTTCCGGAAATGCAAGCAATCTTTTATCAAATGGCGTGTGGTTTGATGAAGAGACAAAAAAACAGATTTATACAGATATTTATGATGATGCCATGTGGCTGATCAATCTTGTGGAAAATCTTCTTTCTGTCACAAAAATTGAAGAAGGACGTATGAATCTGAAATTATCCACAGAATTGATTGAGGAAATCATTACAGAAGCACTTTGTCATGTGGATCGGAAAAGCAGTGAACATAAGATTCAAGTGAAGCTTGAGGAAGAATACATGCTTGTACGTGTGGATGCCAGACTGCTCATCCAGGTGATTATTAATATGGTAGATAATGCGGTGAAATACACGCCGAAAGGTTCGGAAATTATTATTTCCGCAAAAACAGAGGAAAATATGGTAAGGGTAGAAATTGCAGATAATGGACCGGGGATACCAGATGAAATGAAACCAAGAGTCTTCGATATGTTTTATAGCGGAGCCAATCGGATTGCTGACAGCCGCAGGAGTTTAGGACTTGGACTGGCTCTTTGCAAATCCATTGTGGTTGCCCATGGAGGAATCATTGCAGTCAGGAATGTAGTACCGCATGGAACCGTTTTTTCCTTTACATTACCTGCAGGGGAGGTAGAATTACATGAATAAAGCTTTGATACTGGTTGTGGAGGATGATGCTCCAGTTCGTAACCTGATTACAACTACACTAAAAACACACGAATATCGATATCTGACTGCACCTACCGGAGAAGCTGCACTTATGGAAACAGCTTCCCATAATCCAGAGATTATTCTTCTGGATCTGGGACTGCCGGATATGGATGGAATGGATGTAATCCGTCAGATTCGGAGTTGGTCCAATGTACCGATTATTGTGATCAGTGCAAGAAGTGAAGATTCTGATAAAATCGATGCCTTGGATGCGGGCGCAGATGACTATCTGACAAAACCCTTTTCGGTAGAAGAACTTCTGGCAAGACTTCGGGTTACTTTGCGCAGATTGGCTCTTATGCAGGGAGGAACCTTAAATACAGATTCGGTGTTTACAAATGGAAAACTCAAAATTGATTATGCAGCAGGATGTGCCTATATGGATCAGGAAGAACTGCATCTGACGCCCATTGAGTATAAACTGCTCTGTCTGCTGTCAAAAAATGTAGGAAAAGTGCTGACCCATAATTTTATTACAAGACAGATCTGGGGAAGCAGCTGGGAAAATGATGTTGCTTCTCTGCGAGTTTTTATGGCCACGCTCAGAAAAAAAATAGAAAAATATCCTTCTTCCCCTCAATATATTCAGACTCACATTGGGGTTGGATATCGTATGATGAAAGTAGAATGAGTTCCATATACTTTGGAGCCTGCAATGCAGGCTCCTTTTGTATTTATTACAGTACAATTTTACAACTGTCTTGTCAGTTGTAAAGCATAGATGTATAATGTACCAGAAATAGGAAGCGGACGGTGTCCCATGGAAGGAATCGTATTAAGGATGCAGGAGGAGAAATGGTGAAAGAAATTTATGAAGAAATAGAAAGACTGAAAAAAGAAAAAGACGCAGTGATTCTTGCGCATTATTATGTGCCTGGAGAGGTACAGGCCTGTGCGGATTATATTGGTGATTCTTTTTATCTGAGCAAAGCAGCTGTGAATCTGAAGGCAAGTACTCTGGTTTTTGCAGGCGTTACGTTTATGGGAGAAAGTGCCAAGATTCTAAATCCGGAGAAGACGGTACTTTTACCGGATACAACTGCAGACTGTCCAATGGCAGGTATGGCAGATGCAGAAAGAATCCAAAGAATGAGGGAGCAATACGAAGACCTGGCAGTTGTTTGTTACATTAATTCCAGCGCGGAACTGAAACAGTATGCAGATATTTGTGTTACTTCCTCCAACGCAGTTGATATTGTGAAGAAACTGCCAAATAAAAATATTTATTTTATTCCGGATAAAAATCTGGGCAGTTATGTAGCCGAGCAGGTGCCGGAAAAGCATGTGATTTTAAATGATGGTTATTGTTATGTACATAATCAGGTGACAAAAGAACAGGTGGAAGAAATAAAAAGTCTGAAACCAGGTGTAGAATTTCTGGTACATCCGGAATGTCCGGCAGAGATTGTAGTACTGGCAGATTATGTGGGAAGTACAAAGGGAATTATTGAATATGCAACCAAAAGTGATAAAAAAGAATTTATTATTGGAACAGAAAATGGTGTAATCTGGGAATTACAGGAGAAAAATCCGGATAAGAAGTTTTATGTGCTTCCAGGTGGACAAACTTGTGCTTCTATGAAAAAAATCACATTGGAAAAAGTTCGTGACTGTCTGAAAACAGGCAGTGGTCAGGTAGAGGTAAATGAGAAGCTGCGAGAACGATCAAAGCTTCCTTTAAATCGCATGTTGGAAACTGCAAAATAGAAAAGAAGAGAAGGCGAAAGAAATGGAACATAGAAATGCAGATGTGATTATTGCAGGAACAGGTGTGGCCGGGCTTTTTGCGGCACTGCATCTGCCAAAAAACAAAAGAATTCTTATGCTTACCAAAGAGGAGCCGGAAGACAGTGATTCTTTTCTTGCACAGGGAGGAATCTGTGTGCAAAGAGATGAAACCGATTATGATTCTTTCATGGAGGATACATTAAAAGCAGGGCATTATGAAAACAGAAAAGAATCTGTGGATATTATGATCCATTCATCCAGAGAGGTGATTGATGAACTGATCGCTTTTGGTGTAGACTTTAATCGGAAGAACGGAGAACTGCTTTATACCAGAGAAGGGGCGCATTCAAAACCAAGAATTCTTTATCATAAGGATATTACAGGGAAAGAGATTACCAGTACCTTGCTTGCCTGTGTAAAAAAACTTTCTAATGTGGAAATTTTGACACAGACAACAATGATTGATATAATGGAAAAAAAGAATCATTGTTATGGAATCATAGCCAGAAAGAAAGACGGAAGTCTCTTTTCAGCAGCAGCGCAGGCAGTTGTGTGGGCGTGTGGAGGGATTGGAGGACTTTATGAACACTCTACGAATTTTCCACACCTGACAGGAGATGCGCTGGCGATTGCTCTGGAGCATGGAATTGAACTGGAACATCCGGATTATGTGCAGATTCATCCGACAACCTTGTATTCCACAAAACCGGGAAGAAGATTTCTTATTTCTGAATCGGTACGTGGAGAAGGCGCAAAATTATACAATGCAAAGATGGAGCGGTTTGCAAACGAGGTTTTGCCGAGAGATTTGATGACAGAAGCAATTCACAGACAAATGGAGTTGGATCATAAGCCATATGTATGGCTGGATATGCGTCCACTGGGAGAAGAACAGATTAAAGAGCATTTTCCGAATATTTATCAGAAATGTCTGGAAGAGGGATTTGATGTAACAAAAGAATGTATCCCGGTTGTACCTGCCCAGCACTATTTTATGGGAGGAGTCAAAGTAGACAGCAACAGTCGTACTTCCATGGAGAGGCTTTACGCAGCAGGAGAGACCAGCTGCAATGGTGTGCACGGGGCAAATCGTCTTGCAAGCAATTCCTTATTGGAAAGTCTTGTGTTTGCAAAAAGAGCAGCGGAAGAAATTACAGAAATCCTGGAAAATACAAACGAAGAACAGAGAAAACAAGAGACGACAGCAGCCCAATTGCTGCAGAAACAGGCAGAGCATACCAGATTTCCGGAAAAAGAGGAACTGGAGAGAAGATTTGCAGAGAAGGTCAGAAAAGAGATAGAGAGGGTAAAGGAAGCAGTATGAATCAGATTACAATGAAATTGAATGCCGATCATCTTATTATGCAAGCATTGCAAGAAGATATTACAAGTGAGGATATTACTACAAATGCAGTTATGCCGGAGGCATGCCAGGGAGAAGTACAGCTCATCTGTAAGCAGGATGGAGTGATTGCCGGACTTGAGGTATTCCAGAGAGTATTTGAATTACTGGACAGTCATGTAGAAGTGGAATTTTATGTGAAAGATGGAGAAAAAGTAAAAAATGGACAATTGATGGCTCTTGTAAAGGGAGATATTCGCGTACTCTTATCGGGAGAGCGGGTAGCGCTTAATTATCTTCAGAGAATGAGCGGAATTGCAACTTATACCAGACAGATTGCAGATATGCTGGAAGGAAGTAAAACAAAACTTCTGGATACGAGAAAAACCACACCCAATATGCGTGTTTTTGAAAAATATGCGGTAAAGGCAGGCGGCGGCTGTAATCACAGATATAATCTGTCCGACGGAATTCTTTTAAAAGATAATCATATCGGTGCAGCCGGAAGTGTAACAAAGGCAGTACAGATGGCAAAAGAATATGCACCGTTTGTACGTAAGATCGAAGTGGAAGTAGAAACACTCGATATGGTGAAAGAAGCCGTGGAAGCAGGAGCAGATATTATCATGTTGGATAATATGACACCGGAAATGATGAAGGAAGCTATTCAGATCATTGACGGGCGTGCACAGACAGAATGTTCCGGAAATGTAACAAAGGAAAATGTAGCAGCACTGGTATCCATTGGTGTTGACTTTATTTCCAGCGGTGCACTGACACATTCGGCTCCGATACTTGACATTTCTCTTAAAAACCTTCATCCTATAGAGTAGGATTGCGTGTATGGATGATTTGAGCAGCAGGAAAGGAAGAGGTGAAGGATGAACGGTGAAAAAAGAAGGCAGGAAATCCTGAATTTTATAAAACAGAGTCCGGAACCTGTTTCCGGAACAAAGCTGGCTTCTGTATTTCAGATAAGCAGACAGGTGATTGTACAGGACATTGCTCTTTTGCGGGCACAGAATCAGGATATTATTTCCACGCATAAAGGGTATGTATGCCATACGCCGGTAATGGTTTCCAGAGTTTTTTATGTATGTCATACAGACAAAGAAATTCAGAAAGAGTTGAATCTGATTGTAGACTGTGGAGGAAAAATTGCAGATGTATTTATCCATCATGAAATCTATGGGTGTTTGCGGGCAGAACTGTCATTGGATTCCAGAAAAAAAATCCGTGAATTTGTTAATGGAATCGAAAGTGGGAAATCCAGTCCTCTGAAAAATATTACATCCGGGTATCATTATCATACCGTTTTTGCTGACAGTGAGAATATTCTGGATGATATTGAGGAAGAATTAGCACAAAATGGATTTTTGGCCTGTGCAGACAGCAAGATATCATAAGAAAGGTCGGATATGATGCGGGAACAGTTGACAGAAAGTGATGTAAAAAAAATTCAGGAAGAGATTGACCACAGAAAACTGGTGGTAAGAAAAGAGGCAATTGAGGCTGTAAAAGAAGCAAGAGCCCAGGGAGACTTAAGTGAAAATTTTGAGTACTATGCAGCGAAGAAAGAAAAAAATAAAAATGAGAGCCGCATCCGCTATTTGGAGCGAATGCTGAAGACAGCCAAAATCGTTACAGATACTACTAAAAGTGATGAAGTAGGATTAAATAATATAGTGGAAATCTATTTTGAAGAAGATGAGGAGACAGAAACCTATAAACTGGTCACATCTATCAGAGGAAATTCTCTGGATAATAAGATCAGTATTGAATCTCCTCTTGGAAAGGCCATATTAAGACATAAAGTGGGAGAACGGGTCATGGTAAAAGTCAGTGACACGGTCAGCTATCCTGTAATTATACGTTCCATCAAATCCGCAGGAGGAGAAGAGGAGGACCAGATCAGAAGCTTCTGAATTTCAGAAGCTTCTTTTTATTGCACATCCATTGGCACAGGATTACTTTGAATTTTACATAGATTTAACATTGGCATGCCGAAGATTTTACATACACCTCATACAATGGAGAAAATTAATGGAAGAATCATTTCCAGGAAAAAGAAAAGGAGAAAAAATATGGACTTCTTCAGTATTCTCACATTAATCGGAGGTCTTGCCCTGTTTTTATACGGAATGAATGTGATGGGGGATGGACTTGCAAAAGTATCCGGTGGAAAAATGGAAAAAATCCTTGAATCACTTACTTCAAATCCGGTAAAAGCGGTAACGCTTGGAGCTGCTGTAACAGCAGTGATTCAATCTTCTTCTGCAACCACGGTTATGGTGGTAGGGTTTGTAAATTCCGGAATTATGAAACTGTCTCAGGCAGTAGGGGTAATCATGGGTGCCAATATCGGTACAACTATTACATCCTGGATTCTGAGTCTTTCCGGAATACAGAGTGATAATTTTGTGATACAGTTGTTTAAACCAGCTTCTTTTTCACCCATTCTTGCTGTTGTCGGTGTTGCCTTTCTCATGTTTGCCAAAAGTGAAAAGAAAAAAGATTTCGGTACTATTTTTATTGGTTTTTCTGTTCTGATGTTTGGTATGGAAAGTATGAGCGGAGCAGTGAAACCTCTTGCAGATGTACCGGAATTTACAAATATTCTTCTGGCTTTTTCAAATCCGGTGTTGGGAATGATTGCCGGTGCAGTGCTTACAGCAGTGATTCAGAGTTCTTCCGCATCGGTGGGAATTCTTCAGGCACTTTGTGTTACCGGTGCGGTGGGATACAATGCTGCGATTCCGATTATCATGGGACAGAATATCGGAACCTGTATCACAGCACTTCTTTCTGCAATCGGTGCCAAAAAAAATGCAAAAAGAGCTGCCATGGTACATTTATATTTTAATGTGATCGGTACGATACTGTTTATGATTCTTTTCTATTCCATAAACGGGCTGGTAGGTTTCGCCTTTATGGGAAAAGCTGCAAATGCAGCAGGTATAGCAGTGGTACATACATCGTTTAATGTATTTGCGACGATAATGCTTTTACCGTTTTCAAAAGGTCTGGAAAAACTGGCGACACTTACCATTCGAGAGAAAGCCAGAGAGGCAGAAAAGAATTCGGAAGAATCGATTCCGATTCAGCTTCTTGACAGCCGCTTTCTGGATAAACCGGCTTTTGCAGTGGAACAGAGTCGCCATGTGGCGGTCAGTATGGCGAATGAAGCACAGGCAGCTATCCGCACAGCCTTGTCATTGGTAGAAAATTTCAGTGAGGAGAAGGCAGAACAGGTAAAAATTCTGGAAGATCGTGTAGATCGTTATGAGGATGCTCTGGGTACTTATCTGGTGAAATTGAGTCAGAAAGATCTGAATGTAAAGGATAGTCATGATTTGTCCATTATGCTGCATTGTATCGGAGATTTTGAACGAATTTCAGATCATGCGGTAAATATTATGGAATCAGCCAGAGAGCTTGCCAGTAAAGGAATGAGCTTTTCAGATAAAGCACTGGAAGAATTACGGGTAATATCGGGAGCAGTAGAAGATATTATTCGTGACTCTTTTAAAGTATTTGAAAATCAGGATCCGATTCTGGCAAAGAGAATTGAACCTATGGAACAGGTGATTGACGAATTAAATCTGGAATTGAAGAACCGGCACATTAAGCGGCTTCGTGAAGGAACATGTACCATTGAGCAGGGGTTTGTACTTTCTGATATCACGACCAGTCTTGAGCGGATTGCAGACCACTGTTCCAATATTGCGGTATGTATCAGTCAGGTAACAGAGGATGCCTTTGACACGCACAGTTATCTGGAAAACATGAAAAAAGAATCAGCAGAGGAATACCTTCAGGTTATGGCTCTGTCCAGGACACGTTATCAGCTTCCTATTTAAATGAAGAATGTTCTTGTACACAGGAGAAAATATGCGTATACTTTTTATAGAGAAGCATGACAGAAAAGAGGTAGAACTATGATTTACTGTGTGGAAGATGAAAGAAATATCAGAGAGTTGCTGGTATATACGTTGGGAACAACCGGGTTTGAGGCAAAGGGAATTCATGATGGAAAAGAGCTCTTTGAAAATCTTGAAAAAGAGATTCCTGACTTGATTCTTTTGGATATTATGCTTCCGGGAGAAGATGGATATGCGATTCTGGAAAAACTGAAAAAAGATCCGTCTACCCGGGAGATTCCCATTATCATGGTAACTGCCAAGGAAGCAGAATATGATAAAGTACGGGGACTGGACGGAGGCGCAGATGATTATATTACAAAGCCATTTGGAATGATGGAGTTCATTGCAAGGGTGAAAGCGGTCCTTCGAAGAACCCAGAAGAATGCGGAAGATAAGATTTTTTACTGCGAAAATCTCAGTGTGAACATAGACAGGCATGAAGTTCTGGATGGAAAGCGAAAAGTAGAGCTTACTTATAAGGAATTTGAGATGCTTCGTTATCTTATGGAGAATCAGGGAATTGTTTTGAGCCGGGATCGTCTTCTTGAAAGAATCTGGGGATATGATTTTGACGGAGAAACCAGAACAGTTGATGTACATATTCGTACGCTTCGTCAAAAGTTGGGAAATTCCGGATCGCTTATTGAGACCATTCGCGGTGTAGGGTATCGGATCGGAGATGGGAAATGAAGCAAAAGATATTGAATCATGTGGGGATTATGGTAGCACTTTCCGTAGTCCTCACTTTTATAGCTGCCATTGCCGTTATGTATGGAAAAACCAATGAATATATGATACAGGATGTGCGAAATGAGGCAGAATATATCCGATTTTCAGTAGAGCACACAGGGATAGAAGAACTCAACAAGAAAATAAAAGAAATGACTACCAGTCGGATTACATTGATGGATTCCAATGGCCAGGTGCTGTTTGATTCAGAAAAAGATGAGTCCGGAATGGAGAATCATAAAAACAGGCCGGAGATGCAGGAAGCATTAAAAAAAGGATGGGGAGAATCTATACGATTTTCCAGTACATTATCAAAACAGACTTTTTATTATGCGTTGAAACTGGAAAATGGAGATATTCTTCGTGTGGCAAAGACGACAGACAGTGTAGTCCATACCATGATATCCGGTTTTTCAATCATGGGAATTTTACTCATCATGATTCTGGGATTTTCTTTTTTGATGGTAGAAAAACAAACTACAAAAATGATTGATCCCATTAATCGACTGGATCTGGAGCATCCATTGTCAAATGTAGTTTATGAGGAATTACGTCCTCTTCTCATGCGTGTGGATGAACAGAACCGTCAGATTGAAAGTCAGGTAAAAGAACTGAAAAGGGCAGAAGAAGTACGGAAAGAGTTTTCAGCGAATGTATCCCATGAATTGAAAACACCGTTGATGTCCATATCCGGATATGCAGAAATTATGAAAAATAATATGGTTCCTCCGGAAAAAGTTCCTGAATTTGCCGGAAGAATCTATGAAGAAGCGAGCCGTCTGACCAGACTGGTACAGGATATTATTGAAATTTCAAAGTTGGATGAAACGACAGATGTGACTTTTGAAGAACTAGATCTTTATGAAATTTTGGAAGAAGTGACAGGAGCACTCAGTATGCCTGCAAAGAGGAAGGACATTTCTATTCAGATGGAAGGGAAAACGGCGTATGTGCAAGGCGTGTCTCATATATTATATGAAATGGTGTATAACCTTGTGGATAATGGGGTGCGTTACACCAATGCAGGGGGATATGTGAGAGTCGTTTTGACCGAAGAGGAGAAGGCCATCCGTCTGTCTGTAGAAGACAATGGAATCGGAATTCCAAAAGAAGAACAGGCGCGTATTTTTGAACGGTTTTATCGTGTAGATAAAAGTCATTCCAGAAAGACGGGAGGAACGGGACTTGGGCTTGCTATTGTGAAGCATGGGGCAGTCATTCATGATGCCCGGATCATTCTCAACAGTGAAGTGGGAAGAGGAACAAAAATTATGCTTGTATTCCCAAAAATCAGCAAATAACTATAAATGAGCAAATTTGAAATTTTACCAAAGTTGTCTTAAATTGCATAAAAATAAAGACATCACGCCTTTTTAGGTGTATACTGTTTTTGAACAAATAAACACAATAACCTGCAAAGGATGATGCCTTATGGAAAACAG
>JALFGN010000080.1 GCA_022777285.1 Blautia sp. | reverse complement strand
TCCGTGGGATACCATGATCGGAGTATCCAGAAGAAGCTGGGGAAGATGTGAACATTCCATCGAAACAGTAGCAGAATACAACCGGATCCGGGAAGGCCAGGACTACATCACAATGCCATACCTTGCAAGTGATGAACTGATTGACCGTGTATGCAAAGATGTAGAATAATTGCAAAGACATCATACACATCACGGATAGGAGACAGTAGAACATGAAAAAACGTTATATACGTCATGCTTCTGAATTGGTTACCTGCAAAGGAACTGCACCGAAACATGGAAAAGAAATGTCAGATATCGGACTGATCCAAGATGGCGCAGTGATCATTCATGACAACAAAATTGTTGCAGTAGGAACAACCGAGGAACTTGACAAACAGGTAGACAGGGAATATGAAGTGATTGATGCCACAGGCAAGACGGTTATGCCGGGTTTTGTGGATTCTCATACACATTTTATTTTCGGCGGATACCGTGCAGATGAATTTTCCTGGAGACTGAAAGGGGACAGCTATATGTCCATTATGGAACGGGGTGGCGGAATCAACGCCACCGTGATTCCGACAAGAGAGGCATCTCAGGAAGAACTGGAAGAAGCAGGAGAAGAACGTCTGAATCGGATGCTGGAATTTGGTGTAACGACCGTTGAGGGAAAAAGCGGATACGGAATGGATTGTGATACAGAGTTAAAAATGCTTCGGGCTATGAAAAATCTGAATGAAAAGCATCCGATTGACATTGTATCCACATTTCTGGGACCTCACAGCGTGCTTCCGGAATGGAAGGGAAAAGAAAGAGAATTTCTGGATGAACAGCTGAATCATGTAATGCCAAAAGTAAAAGAAGAAAATCTGGCAGAATTCGCAGATATTTTCACAGAGAAAAATGTATTTTCTGTAGAAGATTCCGAATATTATATGGAAAAAGCAAAAGAGATGGGATTCAAACTGAAAATTCATGCAGATGAGATTTATCAGTTGGGAGGATCCGAACTGGCAGCCAGAACAGGAGCGGTATCTGCAGATCATTTGCTGAAAGCATCTGACGAAGGAATCCGTCAGATGCGGGATGCCGGTGTGATCAGCACCATTCTTCCTCTGACCGCTTTTGGTCTGAAAGAAGAATACGCACCTGCAAGAAAAATGATCGATGAAGGTTGTGCAGTGGCACTTGCCTCGGATTTGAATCCTGGCAGCTGTTTTTCCAATTCAATACCGCTTATGGTGGCACTGGGATGTATCTATATGAATATGTCCATTGAAGAAGTAATCACAGCGCTCACCATTAACGGTGCTGCAGCAGTAGACAGAGCAGACAAAGTAGGAAGTCTGGAGCCGGGAAAAGAAGCGGATATTATTTTCCTGAAATTCCCGTCCATTCATTTTATGCCTTATCATACAGGAATTAATCTTGTAGAGACGGTAATCAAAGGCGGAAAAACTGTATATCACAAAGAGTGGAAAGAAACAAAATAATCAATATACATCAAAGGAGTAAAGGAAAATGGAAAAAATCATTGAATGCGTACCAAATTTCAGCGAAGGAAGAGACAAAGAAAAAATCGAGAAAATCGTAGATTGTTTCCGCAATGTAGAAGGTGTAAAACTTCTGGACTATACTTCTGATGAAGACCATAACAGAAGCGTTGTAACTGTAATCGGTGAACCGGAACCATTAAAAGATGCAATGGTTGCAGCAATCGGTAAAGCAGTAGAGTTAATTGATATGACAAAACATCAGGGACAGCATCCAAGAATGGGTTGTGTTGACGTAGTTCCGTTTATTCCGATCCGTGGCGTGACGGTAGAAGATGCAGATGCAGTTGCAAAAGCAGTTGCAAAAGAAGCATCTGAAAAATTCGGACAGCCGTTCTTCCTGTACGAAAAATCAGCAACAGCTCCTCATAGAGAAAACCTTGCAAAAGTTCGTCAGGGTCAGTTCGAAGGCATGGCTGAGAAAATGAAAGACCAGGAAAAATGGAAACCGGATTTTGGTCCGGAAACCATTCATCCAACTGGCGGTGTGACAGCAATCGGAGCAAGAATGCCGCTGATCGCTTACAATATTAACCTGGATACACCGAATCTGGAAATCGCACAGAAAATTGCAGATAAGATCCGCCATATCAAAGGTGGTTTCCGTTATTGTAAAGCAATGGGTGTTATGCTGGAAGACAGAAATATCGCACAGGTATCCATGAATCTTACAGATTACACCAAAACTTCTGTATATACGGTATTTGAAACTGTTCGTATGGAAGCAAGACGTTACGGTGTCAATGTTCTGGGAAGTGAAGTTGTTGGTCTGATTCCTCTTCAGGCAATTGTAGACTGTGCAGAATACTATCTTGGATTCGAAGGATTTGATACAAAACAGGTTCTGGAAACACGTTTATAATTGAGAAAATGAAAAGAGGAAATATGCCATGAAAAAAATGACAGTTGAAGAATTTGCCATGCAGACAGCCTCTAATGAACCAGTACCAGGGGGCGGAAGTATTTCCGCCCTTGCTGGTGCACTGGCAGCTGCTCTTACTGAGATGGTTGCAGGGCTCACAATTGGCAAGAAAAAATATGCAGATGTAGAAGAAGAAATGAAAGAAGCAGTTGCACCGATGCATGCGATCTGTGAACATCTTCTGGATGATATCAAAAGAGACAGCGAATCCTTTGATCTTTATATGCAGGCTCTGACACTTCCAAAAGAAACTGAGGAAGAAAAAGCAGCACGTCAGGAAGCAATGCAGAATGGATTAAAAGCAGCAGTTGCAGTACCGTTATCTGTAGCAAAACGAGCATATGAGGTTATGCCGTATGCAGAGAAAATGGTAGTAAAAGGAAACAAAACAGCAGTCACCGATGCGCTGGTTGCTACCATGATGGCAAGAACAGCAGTACTTGGAGCTCTGTTTAATGTGAAAATCAACCTGGAATCAATCAAGGATCAGGCTTTTGTAGACGAAACCGCAAAAGAAGTAGCCGTACTTGAGAAACAGGCAATCGAATACGAGCAGAAAATCCTTGCCCAGGCCGGTGTTTCCAAAAGTGTTGTTTCTTAAGAATTCATTGAATTAGGGAAAGAAAAAGGAGAAAACCTGTGAAAATTTTAAAAAATGCAGTAGCAGGAACCCTGGAATCCAGTGATTTATTTGTCCAGATCGAGCCGGATGAGAACAATCTGACCCTGGAAATTGATTCCGTTGTGGCAAATCAGCATATGGATGCAATCCGGGCTGCTGTGCTTGAAACATTGAAGGAATTTGAAGTTTCTTCAGGAAAAATATTTATAAAAGACAAAGGTGCACTTGACTGTGTCATTCGGGCCCGTGTAGAGACTGCGCTGAAAAGAGGGGGAGTTCAGGAATCATGAGACGAACCATGTTATTTTTACCGGGAAACACACCGAACATGCTGGTGAACGGTGATACCTTAGGGGCAGATACGATTATTTTCGATTTGGAAGATGCAGTTTCTCCGGACGAAAAAGATGCTGCCAGAATTCTTGTAAGAAATGCACTCAGATATCAATCGACAGACAACTGTGAAACCGTAGTACGTATTAATCCTACAGATACAGCATTCTGGAAAGAAGATCTGAAAGCAGTGATTCCATTAAAACCGGATGTGATTATGCCTACAAAGGTAAACGGAGCAGCTATGATACAGGAAGTATCCGCATATATGGCTCAGGTGGAAAAAAAAGCCGGAATCGAAGAGGGAACGGTGAAAATCCTTCCCCTTATTGAGACAGCTCTGGGTGTGGAAAAATCCTTTGAAATTGCTTCCGCAGACAAAAGAGTCATAGGAATTTTCCTTGGAGGAGAAGACTTTACAGCAGATATGCACTGTAAACGAACAAAGGAGGGCAAGGAAATTTTCTATGCAAGAACCCGGCTGGTATGTGCGGCACGGGCATGCGGAATTGAAGCCTATGATACACCATTTACCGATGTGGAAGATATGGAAGGCCTGCGAAAAGATACAGAATTTGCAAAAAGTCTGGGATTTGCAGGAAAAGCAGTTATTTCCCCGCGACATGTGGACATCGTGAATGAAGTATTTTCTCCTACAGAAGAAGAAATTGCTTATGCACATGATGTAATGGATGCGATTGAAGAAGGAAAACGTCAGGGCAAAGGTGTTATTTCCCTTAGAGGAAAGATGATTGATGCGCCGATCGTGAAGCGTGCTTCACAGGTGCTGGAGATGGAAAAAGCCATTTACGGAGGTGAGTCCTATGAATAAATTACTTGCTTCCGTAAAGGAAGCCATAGAAAAGACCGGATTAAAAGACGGTATGACCATATCCTTTCATCATCACATGAGAAATGGAGATTATGTGTTGAATATGGTTCTGGCAGAAGCGGCAGCCATGGGAATCAAAAATCTGACGGTCAACGCAAGTTCTATTTTTGATGTTCATGAACCGATTATCGAACATATCAAAAACAAAGTAGTGACCGGACTGGAATGCAACTACATGGGAGGAAAAGTAGGAAAAGCCATTTCAGAAGGGATTCTGGAAAAACCGGTAGTCTTCCGCAGCCACGGAGGCAGAGCCGGAGATATGGAAAATGGTTCTTCAAAAATAGATATTGCTTTTATTGCAGCACCTTGTGCAGATCATATGGGAAACTGCAGCGGCAAATATGGACCATCTGCATGCGGCTCTCTGGGATATGCCTTTTCGGATGCGATGCATGCAAAGAAAACCGTTGTTCTGACCGATCATCTGGTACCATATCCATTGAAAGATAGTTCCATTGCGGAGGGATACATCGATTATGTGGTGGAAGTGGAGCAGATCGGAGATCCGACAAGAATTGTTTCCGGTACTACAAAAATCACCCGTGATCCTGTGGGGTTGCGTATTGCTGCGCTTGCAGCGAAAGTTGTAAAACATTCCGGATATTTAAAAGACGGATTTTCTTTCCAGACGGGAGCAGGCGGTGCTTCACTGGCTGTTGCGAAATATGTGGAAGAAATGATGGAAAAAGACCATATCAAAGGAAGCTTCTGTATGGGAGGCATCACCGGATATCTGGTAGATATGGCAAATAAAGGATATTTCGAGACCATTCTGGATGTTCAGTGTTTTGATTTGAAAGCCATCGAATCCATACGTGAAAATCCAAAGCATCAGGAAATATCAGCGATGCGTTATGCTTCGCCGGCTGCAAAAAGTGCAGCAGTGGACAGTCTTGATGTGGTCATCCTGGGAGCCACCCAGGTAGATACCGATTTTAATGTAAATGTACATACAGATTCCAACGGATATATTATGGGAGGATCCGGAGGACACTGTGATACAGCAGCAGGAGCCAAACTTGCTATAGTTGTGGCACCGCTGATTCGTGCAAGACTTCCTCTGATCGTAGATCATGTACTGTGCAAATCCACTCCCGGTGATACCATAGACGTTATTGTAACGCAGAGAGGGATTGCAGTCAATCCAAAGAGAGCAGAATTAAAAGAAAAATTAGTAAAAGCCGGACTTCCGGTTAAAGATATCAGCGAATTAAAAGCAATCGCAGAAGAAATTACAGGTGTTCCAAAAGAGATCAAACGGGGCGATCGTGTCGTAGCAAATGTATTATACAGGGACGGAACACTTCTGGATACTATTAAAAATACTATATAACCGAAGGGAGCGGTTTTACAATGAATAAGAAAAAGTTAGTCATTGGTGTAATCGGAGCTGATGTACATGCAGTAGGAATCAGTATTCTGCAGCACGCCTTTGAAGATGCAGGTTTTGAAGTAATTAATCTTGGAGTTATGGTCTCTCAGGAAGAATACATTGCAGCTGCTATTGAGACAAATGCAGACGGTATTATGGTTTCTTCCCTTTATGGACATGGAGAACTGGACTGCCGTGGATTAAGAGCAAAATGTGATGAAGCAGGATTGAAGGGCATTTTGTTATATGTAGGTGGAAATATCGTAGTTGGAAAGCAGCCTTTTGATGAAGTAGAAAAACGTTTCAAAGAGATGGGATTTGACCGTGTATTCGGACCGGGAACCGCACCGGAAACAACCATTGAAGCTTTGTACGAAGATCTGGGAAAACCGGAAACAGAAGAATAACGGGACGGTGGTAACATGAAACCAATTCTTTTGGTGGACTTTGGAAGTACAAACACAAAAGTTACGGCAGTGGATGTGGATAACTGTGAAATCCTGGGAACTGCCGCAGCCTATACAACAGTAGAAACAGATATCAATGAAGGACTTGCCAATGCGGTGAAAATTCTGGAAGAAACCACAGGACCTCTGGAATTTCAGGAAAAATATGCCTGCTCCAGTGCAGCAGGCGGACTGAAAATGATATCGATTGGTTTGGTTCCGGAACTGACAGCGCAGGCATCCAGAGAAGCGTCTCTGGGAGCTGGTGCAAAGGTATGGAAAACTTATTCTTTTCAGCTTACAAAAGGAGATCTGAAAGAAATCGAAGCTTATCATCCGGATATTATCCTTCTTACCGGAGGAACGGATGGAGGCAATACAGAGTGTATTCTGTACAATGCAAAGGTGCTGGCCGGTTTGAGTTATGATTGTCCCATTGTGATTGCAGGAAACCGCAATGCTGCAGATGACTGCCAGGAGATTCTGGAAGGGCGGACAACGTATATCTGTGAAAATGTTATGCCAAGGCTGGGGGAACTGGATATTGAGCCTACCCAGAAACAGATACGTGAGATTTTTCTGAATCGGATCGTTCAGGGGAAGGGGCTTACAAAAGCCATGGATCTGGTTTCCGGAATTATCATGCCTACTCCTTCTGCCATGCTCACAGCCATGGAATTGCTTTCCGAAGGATGGGATGAAATAGAGGGAATTGGAGAATTGATCGGTGTGGATCTGGGCGGTGCTACTACAGATGTATATTCAGTAGCAGATGGCAGCCCGGCAAATACGATGACTGTGATAAAAGGAATTCAGGAACCTTACACAAAGAGAACAGTAGAAGGCGATATTGGTATGCGTTATAGTGTAAGGGGAATTCTGGAAGCGGCAGGAGACAGGAAGCTTTCCAAAATTGCAGGTGTCAACCGGAATCGGATCAATGAGAAAGTAGAATGGCTGGAAACACATACGGATTATATTCCGGATAACGATGAAATGGAGAAAATCGACTATGCACTTGCCTGTGCTGCGGTAGAAACAGCAGTTTCCCGTCATGCAGGTTCTCTGGAACAGGTATATACCCCGTGCGGGCTTACTTATGTACAGAGCGGCAAGGATTTACGTCGTGTAAAATACGTGGTTGTCACGGGGGGCGCATTGATTCATGCAAAACACACGGAAGAAATTGCAAAGTACGCATTGTTTGATGAAACTGCACCAGGTTCGTTAAGACCGGAAAAAGCGGAAATCTTAGTAGACAGAAAGTACATATTAGCAGCTATGGGACTGTTGTCTCAGCAGTATCCGCAGGCTGCTCTGGAAATCATGAAGAAGGAGATTGCTTATTATGGACATCAGGAATAAGAAATTATCGGATGACGAATTCTACGGGATTCGAAAAGAAATTATGGGACAGTGGCCGACAGGAAAAGAAGTAAACTTTGACGAGGCAGTTGCTTACCATAAAGCAATGCCGGAAAGTAAGAGCTTTTCACAGAAACTGGCAAAAGCCAAAAAAGAAAGAAAAACTCTGATTCAGCCACGTGCCGGTGTAGCATTAATTGACGAACATATTAAACTGCTTCAGTATCTGCAGGATAAAGGAGAGGCAGATTTACTGCCTACCACCATTGACTCCTATACACGTCAGAACCGTTATGAAGAAGCAGAAGTAGGAATTAAGGAATCTATCCGTACACAGAAATCCATGCTGAACGGCTTCCCGGCTGTAAACCATGGCGTTTATGGCTGTCGTTCCATTATTGAAAATCTGGATACTCCCGTACAGGTACGTCACGGCACACCAGATGCAAGACTGCTTACAGAAATCTGTTATGCAGGTGGATTTACCAGCTACGAAGGCGGCGGTATTTCCTACAATATTCCATACGCAAAAGATGTTCCTCTTGAGAGAACCATCTATGACTGGCAGTATGTAGACCGTCTGACCGGTATTTATGAAGAAGCAGGCGTATCCATTAACCGTGAACCTTACGGACCTCTGACAGGAACACTGGTTCCGCCATCCATGTCAAATGCGGTTGCAATTATTGAAGCACTTCTGGCAGCAGAACAGGGTGTAAAAAATGTGACAGTAGGTTATGGTCAGTGCGGTAACCTCGTACAGGACGTAGCAGCTCTTCGCGTACTGGAAGAACTGACAGAAGAATATCTGGAAAAATACGGATACAGTGATGTAGTGGTTACTTCCGTTCTTCATCAGTGGATGGGCGGATTCCCGCAGGATGAGGCAAAAGCATTTGCAGTTATTTCCTGGGGAAGTTCTGTAGCTGCTCTTGCAAAAGCTACAAAAGTAATCGTAAAAACACCACACGAAGCAATGGGAGTTCCGACCATGGAAGCCAATGCACAGGGTCTGCGCTGTACAAAACAGGCAATCTCTCTGCTGGCAGATCAGGAACTGAAGAGTTCTGCACTGGAACTGGAAAAAGCGATTATCAAAGGAGAAACCTGTGCAATCGTTGACAAGTGCTTCGAGCTTGGTCTGGGTGACCTGGCACTGGGCGTTATCCGTGCTGTAAAAGCAGGTGTAATCGATATTCCGTTTGCACCAAGTAAATACAATGCAGGTAAGATGCTGCCGGCACGGGATTTTGAAGGTGCAGTTCGTTATCTGAATGTTGCAAATGTGCCGCTTCCAAGAGAACTGGCAGACTTTAACAGAAGTAAAATTGAACATCGTGCAAAGATGGAAAAGAGAAAAGCTTCTTTCCAGATGGTAATCGATGATGTATATGCAATCAGTAAAGGTCGTCTTGTTGGAAAACCGAAATGATGCAGATAAATAAAAACAGATAGAAAAAATGAAAAACAGGTTTAGGAGAAAAATAGCATGAAAATTGTAGATGTAGTTTGCTCAAAAGCAAGAACAGGATTTTTCTTTGATGACCAGAGAGCCATCAAAAAAGGTGCAGTAGCAGATGGTGCTGCTTATTTCGGAGAAACTGTAACACCGGGATTCAAATCTGTAAGACAGGCAGGAGAAGCCATCTCTGTTATGCTGGTTCTGGAAGACGGACAGATTGCATGGGGAGACTGTGCAGCTGTACAGTACTCCGGTGCAGGCGGAAGAGATCCACTGTTCCTGGCAGAAGACTTTATTCCGATTATTGATCAATACATCAAACCGGAACTGGTAGGAAAAGAAGCAGACAGCTTCAAAGGTCTGTGCGAAATGCTGGAAAACATTCAGGTAGACGGAAAGAGACTGCATACTGCTATTCGTTATGGTGTAAGCCAGGCAATTCTGGATGCAGTAGCAAAATCCTCTAAACGTCTGATGTGTGAAGTTGTTGCAGATGAATACGGAACAACAGTATCCGAAGAACCGATTCCGATCTTTACGCAGTCCGGAGACAGCCGTTATGACAACTCCGACAAAATGATTCTGAAAGGTGCAGCTGTTATGCCGCATGCACTGATCAACAATGTAAAGACCAAACTGGGTGAACATGGAGAAATTCTGAAAGAATATGTAAAATGGCTCAGCGACCGTGTACAGAAACTGCGCAATGATGAAACTTACATGCCAATTTTCCATATTGATGTATATGGAACCATCGGAGCAATCTTTGGCGTAGATAACTTTACAGCAATGGCGGATTATCTGGCAGAGCTGGAAGAAGCTGCAAAACCGTTCCATCTGAGAATCGAAGGACCTATGGATGCAGAAGAAAGAGAAAAACAGATGCTCTGCCTGAAAGGTCTGAGAGAAGAAGTAGACAGAAGAGGTATCAATGTAGAGCTGGTTGCTGATGAATGGTGCAATACTCTGGAAGATGTAAAATACTTCGCAGATAACAAAGCTGGTCATATGGCACAGATCAAAACACCAGACCTTGGCGGTATCAACAATATCGTAGAAGCTGTTCTGTATTGTAAAGAAAAAGGATTCGGCGCTTACCAGGGCGGTACCTGTAATGAGACAGACCGTTCCGCACAGGTTTGTGTAAACTGTGCAATGGCTACAAAACCAGACCAGATTCTTGCAAAACCAGGTATGGGTGTAGACGAAGGTTATATGATCGTATATAATGAAATGGAAAGAATTATTGCTCTGCGCAAAGCCGGAAGATAAACCTGCAGGAGCAGAACCGTAAACATACCGGACGGTTTCAGGACTTCCCTGGAATCGTCCGGTTTTTTTCAATAACAGTAAGAGGAAAATATATATGGCATATTCAAAACAGATGCAGGAAGGAAACCTGTACAGTTTTTATTTTGCTCCGCGAGGAAATAAGCGAATGGCAGATCTGGGTATGCAGCTTAGCCAGCTGTATTTGAGTCCTTTTGACCATATTATCGGAATCATCGGTGATGCAGGAGCAGGAAAAAGCCTTCTGATCAAAGGAATGTTTCCGGGAATCGATCTGACCAATGATGATGAAGGGGTGAATGTACGTCCTCTCCCTTTGCTTCATGAAGATATGAAAGATCCCTTCTCACCCCATACTTATCATCTGGACATCCGCTTTGAATCTGCATTTACACAGATGCATGTGCTGGCAGAGGCCATTCTGGAAGCAGCAAACAATGGGAAAATGGTGATCGTGGAACACTTTGATCTGATTTATCCGCTTCTTCACAGAAATGCAGATCTGCTGGTAGGAATTGGGGAAGAAATCATCATCACACGACCAAATATATTTGGTCCCCTTCCGGAAAACATTGCAGGGATCGTGCATAAATCGGTAAAATACAGAAAAATGGCACATACACTGGAAGATTTGTGTGTGTTTTTTATGGGCGATAAATATGCACAGGATGGTCCAAGATCGGACGTGCGTCATGGGTTTGTACTGGAATTTGAAGAAGAACCGGATGTGGATCTTTATGAGCTTGAGAAAAAAGTGAAAGAAGCAGTGAAGCAGGATCTGCCTGTTTCTTATTATGATGAAAATCATGTACAGATCGGAGATCATGTACTGGAATGTCTGGGACCTCGTATGCATGTGGGAAGCACCGGAAAAATCGAAGATTTTACGCTTGTGAAGCAGTATCCGATCGATCCGAGAACCGGTTATTATATGCTGATTGGTCTTATGGGAAAACGGCAGAGCGAAGAACTGTCTGATTTTAACTGTATTGATGTGAAACTACAGCTTAGTTAGGAGGAAGGAAAAATGGTTCGTTCAGTAGATGTGGGAGTTTTGACCACCAATATTAAGGAAATGTGTATCCAGGCAAATCATTATCTTGCACCGGATATGGATCAGGCCATGCATCAGGCTTTTGAAAAAGAGACAAAACCTCTGGCAAAACAGATTCTTGGACAGCTGCTTGAGAATCTTGAGATTGCAGGAAAGGATATGATTCCCATTTGTCAGGATACCGGAATGGCAGTTGTATTTCTGAAAATAGGGCAGGATGTACACTTTGAAGGAGGCAGTGTAGAAGAGGCTGTCAATGAAGGCGTACGTCAGGGATATGAGGAAGGTTATCTGAGAAAATCCGTGGTAGGCGATCCGCTTGTGAGAGTTAACACAAAAGACAATACACCGGCAATTATCCATTATGAAATCGTACCGGGCGATCAGGTGGAAATCACAGTGGCACCAAAGGGATTTGGCAGTGAAAATATGAGTAAGATCATGATGCTGAAACCGGCAGATGGCATCGAAGGCGTAAAAGAAGCCATTGTCAATACCGTAAAAGAAGCAGGACCAAATGCATGTCCTCCTGTAGTAGTCGGTGTTGGAATCGGCGGTACCTTTGAAAAAGCAGCTATTCTTGCAAAGAAAGCGCTGACAAGAGAAATCGGTGTTCATTCAGAACTTCCTCATGTAAAGGCACTGGAAGAAGAACTGCTGGAAAAAATCAATGCAATTGGTTTGGGACCTGCAGGTCTTGGAGGAGATACCACAGCCCTTGCAGTGAATGTGAACACCTATGCAACCCATATTGCCGGTCTTCCGGTAGCTGTGAATATCTGCTGCCATGTAAACCGTCATATGGTAAGAGTGATTTAAGAGAGGAGGGTTTTGTTCATGGACAGATATATGAAAGCACCCCTTGACCGGGAGGAAGTAAAGACACTGGAAGCAGGGGATTATGTATATATAACAGGAACCATTTATACAGCCAGAGATGCTGCGCATCTGCGTATGGATCAGACACTGGATAAAGGTGAGAAACTTCCCATTGAACTGGAAGGAAATGTAATTTATTATATGGGACCGACACCAGCAAGAGAAGGGCGCCCCATCGGATCCGCAGGTCCGACAACAGCTAGCCGTATGGATAAATATGCACCGAGACTTCTCGATTTGGGACTGACTGCTATGATCGGAAAAGGAAAAAGAAAACCGGAAGTAACGGATGCAATCGTAAGAAATGGTGCAGTCTTCTTTGCTGCCGTAGGCGGAGCCGGTGCATTACTTTCCAAATGTATTAAAAAAGCGGAAGTCATTGCGTATGATGATTTGGGAACAGAAGCCATCCGAAAACTGGAGGTAGAGAATCTTCCGGTAATCGTGGTAATCGATTCCAAAGGAAGAAATCTCTACGAAGAAGTATGTAAATAAAAAGTAAATAGAAACTGTGGATTTAAGCGGCAGGAAAACTCTTGCCGCTTAAATTTTGGTTTATGAAGAAAAATATAAGGACAAATGAGCAGTTAAGGTGTATACTGAATATAGAATCAGAATACAACAGGAGAACATAAAAATGGACAAGAAAAAAATAGAAGTATTACAGAAGCTTCAGAAAATGGAAGCTTTTTACGTGCTTTTTTCCAGAGGTACAAACAATCCCTTTATCATCTGTGATCCGGATACCTATAATGATCAGGTATGGATCTTTGAAGAGAACAAGGATTTAGAGGAAATGGCCAAGCCTCTGATTGAAAATAAAAATGCTCTGGCAGCAATTAAAGTAGAGAATAAATCCTTTCTGCATTTCTTTACGACACTGATTTCCATCGGTGTGAATGCAGTCATGTTTGTGGAAAAAGAAAGAAAAACAGAATTTGATCTGGAAGAGATTATCCGTAAACCCGATTATTCGAATCTGCCTGAGAAAGAAAGACCGCTTCTGAATCCACAGATGCAGATTTCTGCGATTTATTTTATGCAGGAACTGCGCAGAGGTGTGAAGATGGAAGAAAAACCGACATTGAAAGAACTGGAAGAAGAGATGGCGGCCAATCTGGTCAAGAGCAAATTCCTGCTTGCTGTGGAAGCCGGTCAGGAAGGGGAACAGATGCAGGTTCCTTATATTAAGGATAAAGAAGGAAATGTCTTCCAGCCGGTTTTTACAGACCCGGGAGAGTTCAGCAAATTTAACGGAAAGAAAAAATTCCGTGCAGTTATGGTAGACTTCAAAAATATGAAGAAAGTAGTGATTCCGGATGCTGTGGGAATCGTAGTAAATCCGCAGGGATTTAATCTGATCGTAAGAAAAGACAAATTTGACAGTTTACTGCAGCGTTTTGGAATTTCTGTAGAATAAGAGTGAGATACTATGATTATAGATTTTCATACACATATTTTTCCGGATCGGATTGCTCCTGTAACGATACAGAAACTATCTGAAAAAGCACAGATTCCTGCTTACACAGACGGGACATTGGATGATCTGAAGCGCTCCATGGAAGCATCTCAAGTGGGAATTTCAGTGGTGCTTCCCGTAGTCACGAGACCGGATCAGTTTTCTTCGGTAAATCGGTTCGCCAGAAAAATCACGCCGGAAGAATTTACAGAAGAAGGGGGTCTTCTGTCTTTCGGCGGCATCCATCCGGATACCGGAAATTATAAAGTGGAAGTAGATGAGATTGCCCGGATGGGACTCAAAGGAATCAAAATCCATCCGGATTACCAGCAGGTATTTATTGATGATATCCGCTATCTGAGAATTCTGGACAGAGCTGCAGAGAAAGGTCTGATTGTCATTGCACATGCCGGTGTGGATATTGGACTTCCAGAGGTGGTGCATTGTACACCAGACCGGGTGGAACGGGTTCTTGCACAGATCGATGACGGAATCCTCGTTATGGCACACATGGGCGGCTATGACTGTTGGGAGGATGTGGAAAAGTATCTGACAGGAAGCCGGCTGTATTTTGACACGGCTTTTTGTCTGGGGCATATGGCAGAGGAGCAGTTTATCCGAATCTGCAGAGCGCATGGTACGGACCGGATTCTCTTTGCTACAGACAGTCCGTGGGACGGACAGAAAGAATTTATTACAAAGCTTGAGAATCTGCCATTGACACAGAAAGAGAAGGAAGCAATTGCAGGGGAAAATGCAAAAAGAATCTTAAAGATTTAAAAAACAGGAATACTGTAATGGATTGGAAGGAGGTGCTCTGCTGTGAAAATTGATATGCACTGTCATACAAAAGAAGGTTCACTGGATGGAAAAGTGGGAATTGAGGATTATATTTGTCTCTTAAAAGAGCAGGGATTTGGAGGAATGGTGGTAACCGACCATGATTCCTATGGAGGATACCGGCACTGGAAGAAATATATCAAAGGGAAAAGACACGAAGATTTTCTGGTGCTCAAAGGAATCGAATACGATACACTGGATGCAGGACATATCATTGTCATTATGCCGGAGACCATTAAACTGCGTCTTCTGGAACTGCGTGGTATGCCTATTCAGATGCTCATTCCGATTGTTCATAATTATGGTGGGATCCTGGGACCGGCCCATCCCTGCGGGGAAAAATTTATGAGCTTTATGAATGCCAAGGCTTTTCAGAGAAATCCGGATATTTTGAAGGAATTTGATTTTATTGAAACGTTTAATGCCTGTGAATCCCAGGAAGTGAATCAAAAAGCGGAGCGGCTTGCGCTCAGCTATAATCTGACCGGAACCGGCGGCAGTGATGCGCATCGGGAAGACTGTGTGGGACTTGCCTATACAGAAGTGCCGGATACGATTACCTGTGAGTCGGATCTGATCGCAGAAATCGTGCGCGGAGCAAAATTTGAATGCGGAGGCACCAATTACACAGGTACAACGAAGGAAAAAATCGGAAAGGTAAATACCGTTCTGGTGCATTCTTTCTGGTTGTACAATAAAGTCGGGGGATGGAGCAAAGCATTTAAAAGAAGTGTGACGCTGAAAAAAGGATTTATTGAACATGTCGCGAATCCAATCCGTAAGGAAAAAAAGGTGAAGGTAAAAGACAACGAGGGGAAAGTGCAGGAAAAAACACACTATACTTATAGATAGAAAGAGGATGAACAATGAGTGATAAAGTGATAAAAGCGGCTCTTTTAGGTCTCGGAACTGTAGGCGGCGGTGTATATAAAGTGCTGAAGAATCAGAAAGAAGAAATGCCGTATAAACTGGGAGCAGTTGTGGAAATCGAGAAGATTCTGGTGCGCAATCTGAAAAAAGCAGCTGCCAAAGTGGAGGATCCGTCTCTGCTTACAAATAACTGGAAAGAAATCCTGGAAGATGAATCCATTGAAATCGTCATTGAAGTGATGGGTGGAATCGAACCGGCCAAAACTTATATTCTGGAAGCATTGAAAGCAGGAAAACATGTAGTTACAGCCAATAAAGACCTGATTGCAGTACATGGACATGAAATCCTGCAGTGTGCATCGGAAAACAAGAGAGATTTCCTTTTTGAGGCAGCAGTGGCCGGAGGAATTCCGATTATCCGTCCTCTGAAACAGTGCCTGGCTGCCAATCATATCTCTGAAATCATGGGAATCGTGAATGGAACCACGAACTTCATTCTCACAAAGATGACACAGGAAGGAATGGAATTCTCAGAGGCACTTGCCCTTGCTACCGAACTGGGATATGCAGAAGCAGATCCGACGGCAGATATCCGGGGATACGATGCAGGCCGTAAGGTTGCAATCATGGCATCCATTGCCTTTAATTCCACTGTTACCTTCGATGATGTGACAACAGAGGGAATCACACAGATTTCTGCAAAAGATATCCGTTATGCAAAAGAACTGGGATGTGTCATTAAGCTGCTTGGTATTGCAAGAAACACAGACACAGGAATCGAAGTCCGGGTACAGCCAATGCTGATTCCGGACAGCCATCCGCTGGCAACAGTCAATGATTCCTTTAATGCAGTGTTCCTGACAGGAGATGCAGTTGGAGATGCCATGTTCTATGGAAGAGGTGCCGGAGAGTTACCGACTGCCAGTGCCATTGCAGGAGATGTATTTGATATTGTCCGTAATATTCTATGCGGATGTACCGGACGGATCAGCTGTACCTGTTATAAACAGCTGCCGATCAAAGAACCGGATGACATGGAAAGCTGCTTCTTCCTTCGGCTTCAGGTGGATGACTGCCCGGGAACGCTGGCAAGTATCGCAAGCGTTCTTGGAAATAACAACGTCAGTCTGGCACAGGTCATTCAGAAGAAGAAAGACGGAGATCTGGCAGAAATCGTTGTGGTAACTTCCAAAGTACGGGAAGGAAATTTCAATGACGCCATGATGATCGTGGAAGGTATGCGTGTCGTACATAAGATTTCAAGTGTAATACGTGTATATGGAGACTAAAAAGAAGATGACAGAAAAATTATTTTATCAGGACAGCAGAATTCGGAAATTTACAGCAAGGGTAGAATCCTGCAGGGAAACAGAGAAAAATCAGTATGAGGTGGTTCTTGACAGAACGGCCTTTTTCCCCGAAGAAGGGGGACAATATGCAGACAGCGGCAGGCTTTTTCAGGGCGAGCAGGAAATCCCGGTTCTCGATGTACAGGAAAAAAATGGAATCTTGATTCATTATACAGAAAAAGCTCTGCAGGAAGGAACGGAGATTACCGGAGAAATTGATTACGAAGAACGGTTTTCCAAAATGCAGCAGCATACAGGCGAACACATTGTGTCCGGCATTGTTCATCGCCGCTTTGGTTATAACAACGTGGGATTTCATCTGGGAAACGAAGAAGTGACCATGGATTTTGACGGAATGCTCACTATGGAGCAGATTCGGGAAATCGAACGGGAAGCCAATGAAGCAGTCGCTGCCAATGTGGAAATTCAGGTCCTCTATCCTACAAAAGAAGAACTCAAAGACATTGCTTACAGAAGTAAAATGGAAATTGAAGGACAGGTAAGAATCGTCCGGATTCCCGGATGGGATACCTGTGCCTGCTGTGCACCGCATGTAACGGCTACAGGAGAAATCGGGATCATCAAACTGACAGGAGCCATAAAATACAAAGGCGGTATGCGGGTTTCCATGCTTTGTGGATTCCGGGCGCTGGAAGATTATAATCGAAAAGAAGAAAGCGTGATTGCCATTTCCAGAAAACTTTCCGCGAAACCGGAGACAATCGTGGAAGCCGTAGAAAGACTGGAAAAAGAAATCCAGGCAGGAAAAGAAAAAATCATACGTCTTCAGGAACAATACATCAAAGGAATTCTGGCAGGAGTAAAACCGGAAGACACCTGTGTGCTTCTCTTTGAAGAAGAACTGGATCCGGCAGCCATGCGCAGTTTTGTCAATGATGCAATGGAAATTACCACAGGCATCTGCGGAGTATTTATCGGAAATGAAGAAGAAGGATACCGGTATGTGCTGGGATCCAGAGAGCAGAATATCAATGCCATTGCAAAAGAAATGAACCAGGCATTCAACGGAAGAGGAGGCGGAAAACCGCCTATGGTGCAGGGATCCTTAAAAGCAGCAAAAGAAAACATCGAAGAATTTTTGAAAAATCGTTAGAAATAGTAGAAAAACAGTTGTTGTAAGGAGTGACTTTCGTATGAAGAATCTGAACATCCCTGTAGGGATTTCTGACTTTGAACAGATTCGCAGAAACGGATATTACTATATAGATAAAAGCAAAATGATTGCAGAAATTCTGAAAACAGAGTCTACAGCAGTTACCTTGATTACTCGGCCCAGACGTTTTGGAAAAACGCTTGGGATGAGTATGTTATCGAATTTTTTTGATATTCGTAAAGACAGTAAGTCACTGTTTGAAGGATTGGAGATCAGCAAGGATACCGTTCTTTGTGATAAATGGATGAATCAGTATCCTACCATATTTTTATCTTTTAAAGATGTGGATGGTCTGACTTTTACGAGTGCTTATGATATGCTGTCTGCTACTGTGACAGATCTTTATAAAGAACATTTGTATTTGTTGGACAGTACCTGTATAAATCCTTATGATCAGGAGATTATCCGGCGCATTGCCGCAGGAAATGCTTCTGTAACAGAGATCAAGAGAAGTCTTTCGTTATTGATCCGGGTAATGAAAAATCATTATCAAAAACCGGTGATTCTGTTGTTGGATGAATATGATGTTCCTGTTGCGAAAGCAAGCAACTATGGTTATTATCCGGAGATGATGGAAGTGATCAAGGTACTGATGAGTACAGCATTGAAAGACAATACATCCCTTCAGTTTGCAGTTTTGACCGGCTGTTTAAAAATTGCAAAAGAAAGTATTTTTACAGGTACCAATAATCTGGTTTCCGATACCATTGTATCCTCTGGATTCAATGAATATTTTGGATTTACGGAAAGTGATGTCAAGAAACTCTTACAGGATGCAGAGGAAGAACAGCATGCAGACGATATAAAAGAATGGTATGATGGATATCACTTTGGCAAGATAGATGTGTATTGTCCATGGGATGTCATGAATTATCTTCGGAATCTTCAGCGTGAGCCTTTATCAAAACCTGCAAGCTATTGGAAAAACACCAGTGATAATGCGATTATTCGTTCTTTTATTGATTATGCAGGAAGCAGTATTACAGGAAAACTGGAAACATTGATGGCAGGAGGTGTGATCCTACAAAAAATAGAAGAAAATCTTACGTATGATTATCTGCATTCCTCCGAAGAAAATCTCTGGAGTATTCTTTATCTGACCGGGTATCTTACCAGAACCAGGGAGAAAGAACAGTCGGAAGATTTGTCCAATAGAGTTTGTGCTTTGAAAATTCCAAATGCAGAAATTCGGGAGATTTTTGAAACTACAATTAAAACATGGTTTTCAGAAAGCGCCCGCTTAATGGACCGAAAACCTCTTTTTGATGCAGTCTGGAATGGAAGCAGTGAGGCACTGACAAAAGAAATGAATGTTTTGCTACGTATGACCATCAGTTATAATGATTACAAAGAAGATTTTTATCATGCATTTCTGGCTGGTATTTTCACCGGAGCCGGATATATGGTGGAATCCAACAGAGAACATGGGGAAGGACGCAGCGATATTGTAGTGATCGATCCAAGAAATGCAAGGGCAGCAGTGTTTGAAGTGAAACATGCGAAAACACTTGAAAAAATGGAATCCAACTGTCAGGAAGCAATCAGACAGATTGCTGACAAAATGTATGCCAGAGAATTTGAAGATAATTATGATGAAGTGTTATGTTTTGGTATCGCTTTTTTTAAGAAACGATGTCTGGTAAAGAAAAAATAAAGATCAAGGAGAAGAAAATATGATGAAAGAATATGTAATCGGTCTTCAGCATATTGGAATTCCAACGAATGATTTGAAAAAAAGCGTGGAAGTTTATGAATTAAGTCAAGAACACACGTGACTTTAGTCATGGTCTGAATTTGTCAGAGAACTAGAAGATAAAGCTGATTGGTATGGACGGAAAGTTGTAAAAGTAGATAAATTCTATGCAAGTTCTCAAACTTGTCATGTGTGTGGATATGTAAATAAGGAAACAAAAAATCTTTCAATATGAGAATGGGATTGTCCTTGTTGTCATACCCACCACGATAGAGATGTTAATGCTGCTATCAATATTCTTAATGAAGGATTGAGAATATTAGAAGTGGCGTAGACGAATAAAAAAGAATGATAGGAACTATCGGGTTAGCTTGGTAAATATCATATTGATACTTATTGTTTCTTAAATATTGTAATACTTTTTCTAAATAACAGGTCTGATAATTATGAATTCCCCCATTCGGTAGTGTAAAATAGTTTGTGTTTCTGGTAAAAAATGGCTCCTTTTTGGTAAGAATACAGATATGACTATTCTTATCGAAAAGGAGTATTTTTTATGGCAGTTGCAAAGGAACAAATTCGACAGATTATCTCTGAAAACAA
>JALFGN010000054.1 GCA_022777285.1 Blautia sp. | reverse complement strand
CTGTTTCAGCTGCATGGAAGTACCGTGCACCAGAATCTTATCCTGGATATCACAATTGAATACCATTCCTTTTTCATACATCACACTTTCAAACGGCAATGTCTCACCACTGACCAGATGACTGAAATCCACCGTTTCCATCTGTGGTGCTACATTTTCCATACGAGCAAGATCAAGAAGCTGGGTTACTAAAGCTCCCATCCTCTCATTTTCATATTGAATATTCGCAAGCCACTGATTCTCTCCGATTTCTCTTGCTAATAGTTCCGCATTGGCACTGACCACTGAAATCGGGGTTTTCAGCTCGTGTCCGGCATCAGAAATAAACTGCTTTTGCTTAATATGATTTTCTTCCAGAGGGCGAATGATCATTCTGGCAAGATAAACGGACAGAAAGAAAAACACGACAATAGCGAGAATCCCGCCATACAGGGTGTATTTCAGTAATGCCGACATGCTTTTTTGGTTCAGACTATTATCCAGAAATGCAACCAGGGTATACCCCCCTTTATCTGCCTTGTAATACATCAGGCTTCCTATGGTTCCGATGTTGTCTGTCTTTACATTGACCTCACCGGCAAGTTCCAGCAATTCTTCATTGGAATAAATCTCATTGCCGTTTTCAGCTACCAGCATACTGCCGTCTTGTGAGACAACCACCGAATAGAAAGAAGATTTTCAAGGCGCAGGATTTGACATAATGCCTGTGCCATCCTTTTTTCATCTTCAACAAGCAGTATTTTCATTCTGGTACACCTCCACTATTATCTGATTATAGCATAAAACCTTAAAGAAACATTGAAAAAAAGCCCCCTCACTGCATTTTAATTGGGTGAGGGAGCTGATTATTGTTAATATTTAATTTTCAAGAAATAGCAATCACAAATGATCATCTGCCTGCATCCATGTGATTCCTACTACTTTTTTCCATCTTTTTGCAGACGGCGGAGAAACTGATAGTTCAGTTCATCCAATACATCAGCAGTTAGTTTTTTATTCTTGAATTCATAGAACGCATCTCTTTTGGGTTTCTGTCCTTTGGTAAGCCAGATAAACGCAAGGTCTCTTTCACATCTGCCCCTTATTTAGAACTATCTATTTCCCGACAGCCCCGTTTTTCTTATTTCGTCATTTTCTTTATTATTTTACTTTTTTTGCCCATACAAAACCATGCGGCGGCAAAACATAATCTTTCATCTGGAATTTCTTTCCTGTCAGAAGATCTTTAAATGTACCCTCTTCCTGAATCCACGCTGTCTTTGTTTCATTGCTGAAATTAAAGATTCCCAGGAATCTTTCTTCTTCTTTCATACGGATAATGGCAAGAATACTGTTATCTTTTACATCATAAGTATAGGCATTCGCATCTGCATCAAATACAGATTCCGTTCTTCTTACTTTTTCCAGTGTTGACAAAGTCGTAAACAGTTTTCCTTCCACCGTATCTGTATCCTTGCATTTGTCTGCTGCTTCCCATTGAAAAGCGCCTCTGTGCAGATAACGGGAATCCACTGCTTTGGAAGGATTTTCTTTATAAGTGTAGTCATTTAACTGTCCTACCTCATCTCCGCTGTAAAGCATTGGAATACCGGACTGCACCAGCATATAGGCATGCAGCATCAGATCCGTCCGTACCGCTTCTTCCAGTTTGTTCGCATCCTTCTCGTAAAGTGCAGATTCGATTCCGCACATGGAAGCAGTAGTTCCACAGAAACGGGCATCCATCGTTACCGGGTCGTCATTATAAAGTTCGCCTCTGCTGACACTTCCCTGTACTTTTCCGGTAAAGAAATCATTGAGGTAGCGTTTATGAGAGATTTCCTCCAGTCCCCAGCTCTTTAAAGTCGGATAATCCAGACCCCAGCCAATGTCATCGTGGCATCTGAGATAATTGAGGAATACATATTCTTTTGGAAGTCCATTTACAATATCCATCTGTTTTTTCAGAAGACGGATATCGTGCGTAGCTACGGTATGCCAGGTACTTGCCATCGTGGTGACATTGTAAAGCATATGGCACTCCGGTTTTTCAATGGTTCCAAAATAAGGAACTACTTTTTCCGGCTCCATAACGACTTCTCCCAGAAGGATGACACTTGGGCATACGATTTCTGCGATCATACGCATCATGCGGACAATGGTATGCACCTGCGGAAGGTTTCTGCATTGTGTTCCCAGCTCTTTCCAGATATAGGGAACCGCATCAATACGGATTACATCGATTCCCTGGTTTGCAAGATACAGGAAATTATACATCATCTCATTAAAGACTCTTGGATTTTTGTAATTCAAATCCCACTGATAAGGATAGAAGGTTGTCATTACATGATGCTTGATCTCGGGAAGATAAGTGAAATTACCAGGTGCCGTGGTAGGAAATACCTGCGGTACTGTTTTTTCATATTCTGCCGGAATATCATAGCTGTCATAGAAGAAATAACGGCTCATATATTCGCCTTCACCGTTTCTTGCACGTTTTGCCCATTCATGGTCTTCGGAAGTATGATTCATAACGAAGTCCATGCATACATTCATATTTTTTGCATGACAGGCATCGGTCAGTTCTGCCAGATCTTCCATGGTACCCAGTTCCGGTTTTACTTTTCTGAAATCAGCAACTGCATAACCACCGTCGGAACGGCCTTCCGGAGAATCCAGAAATGGCATCAAATGAATACAGTTTACATTGCAGGATTTCAGATAATCCAGTTTTTCACGAACACCTTTTAAGTTTCCTGCAAAGTTATCAATATAAAGCATCATACCCAGCATATCTTTTTTTCTGAACCAATCCGGATCCTCTGCTCTTTTTGCGTCACGGTTATGCAGTTTCTGCTTTCGGGCTTTGTAATATTCATACATCTGTGAACAAAGTTCTGCAAACATATCGCTGTTGCCATACAACTCCGTATACAGCCACTTCAGTTCATCGTGATGACGATTCATTCTTTCCTGAAAAACAATCTCTTTCTTACCCATTTTTTCCTCCTGTATTTCGGTTCCTACCCCGTATGATTTTATTGTTTGTTTCGGTTACATAACCGGTCACTTTCTGATTTTATAATAGCACAAGAATCTCTGAAACACAATTACCAAAAGGCTTTTCAGCATTTTTCATTAATAAGGTTTTCCATTTTCATCTATTTTTTACAAAACCGGTCACTTTCCATTTTTCTCCTTGAGAACCATTGAGAGTTTTTCGTTTTTCTGCTATAATAAAAAAAACAATTCTTTAACAGATGGTGAACATTATGGCAGAAAAGAAAAAAAACATAACCTTTAATGATATTGCAAAATTTACCGGTTTTTCCAAAACCACCATATCCCGCTATTTTAACAATCCGGACTCTCTCACACCGGAAAATCAGAAGATTGTATCGGATGCACTGGAAAAGCTGGATTATAAAGAAAATAAGGTAGCCAGAATTCTGGCAAACGGTCAGACCGAATTTATCGGAATCCTCATTCCCAATCTCTATCTGGCCTACTATTCGGAAATGCTGAACCAGATTTTGTCCACTTACGAAACCTTTGGTTATAAGTTTCTGGTCTTTATCGGAAAGGACAAAGAAGAGACGGAGCGAAAATACATTCAGGAACTGTTGGCTTACAAAATTGAAGGTCTGATCGTACTCAGTCACACCCTTCCTTCTCTGGAACTTGCCAGTCTGCCGATTCCGGTTGTAGCAGTGGAACGGGAAGACCACTACATTTCCAGTGTCAACTGTGATAATTATTCCGGATCCTTCAAAGCCTGTCAGCTTCTGGCTTCTCATGGCTGCCAGGTGTTGATCCATATCAATACCCCTACCGACCGACAGATTCCTGCTTATCAAAGGATTCAGGCCTTTTCCGATTACTGCAAAGAGCAGAACCAGAAACATGAAATTCTCATTCAGCCACTTGGAACTACTTACGAAGAAATGAAAGAACATCTGGGAAATATCCTGGATTCCATTCAGGAACAGTACAACGGTCTGCGCATTGGTATTTTTATCTCCGGTGATACTTATGCCAATATCTTCCTGAATCTAATTGTCCGCAAGTATGGAAAACTGCCGGATGACTGGTTTCTGATCGGATTTGATGATTCTCCTGTTTCCAGAGAAGCCATTTTCCCAATCAGTTCGATCAGCCAGCAGATTGAAACCATTGCCTGCGAAGCTGTCCGTCTTCTGGTAGAACAGATTGCAGAGCGTAAAAAGGAAAAACCGGTTTCCTTATCCAGACCGGTTCACAAAATGATCTCCCCTCGGATCATTCCAAGGGAAACAACAGAAAAAAACAACTCCGAAAGTTAAGTCTCCCGGAGTTTCAGATCCAGTGCAATTCCATCCAGAAAAGGCACCAGATAATTTTTGTTCCGTTTCAGGAAAAAGGCAGGATTCAGTTCCGTATACTTAAAATGTTTCGGTCCTCCCTCCTGTCCTCGTTTCCAGAAACGGAGCATTTCTTTATAAGTCATATAATAAATTTCATCTCTGTGCGTGAAAAACAGAATCAGAAAAGCAATTCCTTCCTGCTTTTCAAAATCCCCCATAAATTTCACCTGATGGGGATGAATATTCTGAAGGGGAAAGTTGTCTGTCCTGCACTCTTTCGCATCAAAGCACACAGGAATCCCCTGTACCACTCCAATATAATCCACCGTACTCTTTTTATCAAAATAAGCCAGCGTAATATGACGGCTTTCTTTATCGATCCGCACCGGTGTAATGGGGGTTGGCACTTTCTGAATCAATGCCAGTTTCTTTTCCCGGTACTGCTGACAGGTCTGATTGATAAATTCTTCCAGTGCAGATCCTCTCAATCCTCTTGAATTCCAGGTTGCCATATTTTTTCCTATTTCAGCAATTTCGGTGACGGGAAATACCGCAGCACTGCCTTTCCGAGAATTTTGTCTTTTTGTACAAATGGATGGATCCAGTATCTGGAATCTCTGGAACAGTTTCGGTTGTCGCCAAGCATAAAATAGCTTCCTTCCGGAACCACATAAGGACCAAAATCTCCTATGGGCGTTTCCGCGGTAAAACTGTCATCCAGGGGCGTATCGGATCCATCGATATAGACTTTTCCGTCAAGGATCTCTACCGTTTCTCCGGGAAGCCCAATGACGCGTTTGATAAAGAGCTGACTTTCATCATCCGGAAATTTAAAAATAACAATATCAAAACGCTCCGGATCATGACTGAGATAAGCCAGCCGGTTTCCAAAAATCCGGTCTCCTGTCATGATCGTATTTTCCATCGATTCGGAAGGAATTCTGGCATTGATCAGAAGCAGATTGTTAATCACAAAAACAACCATGACTACAAAGATGATCATCTTGATATATTCCCAGAGTTCTTCCATAATTGAGGGTCCTTTATATTTTTTCTCCATTTATTTTCTCCCCTTTTATTACGTTTGCAAAGGTTTCCGGTACGGGTGCTGTAATTTCCAATCCGGACAAATTCTGCAGTTCTCCCTTTCCTGCAGGCAAGATCAGCTTCCAGGAATGCAGCAACTGACTCTGTACGCCATACATTTCTTTGTATCTCCGATTCAGTCGGCTGTCTCCATATTTCCAGTCTCCTGCCACCGGATGTCCGATGCTTGCAAGATGACTGCGAATCTGATGGGAACGCCCGGTAAGCAGTTCTACCTTCAGAAGTGTAACGCTTCTGTCTTTGGAACACGACACAGGCGTATATCTGGTTTCTATAGGAAGGCTGTCCTTCACCGGCTTTCTGGTTACCGTAACGTGATTGGTTTCCTTGTTTTTCACCAGATATCCTTTTATGTATGCCGGCTTATCAATCACGCCTCCCACAATCGTCAGATAATACTTATGCAGACTTCGGTCGTGAAAGGCTTCGGATAAAGTCTGAAGGCCCGCCATCGTCTTGCCTGCTGCCACGATCCCGCTGGTATTCCGGTCCAGACGGTTGCATACAGCCGGATGAAAAGTCTGCAGATCTTCCTTTGTCATGGCACCGGATTTAAGCAGATACCCGGCAAGGTATTCGACCAAAGACACATCTTCTTTTTTTGCCTTCTGTGAAAGCATTCCCACCGGTTTATTAATAAACAGCACATCCGCATCTTCATAAAGGATTTCCAGCGGACATACCTGTGCTTCCTTTTCCTGTCCCATGAACTTTTCCAGTGTTTCATCGGAAAAGAACAACTGGATGGTATCCTCTGCCTGAAGTTTTTCACTGCCGTCGGCTTTTTTCCCATTTAATGTAATATTCTTCTTTCGCAACATCTTATAGAGAAAACTTTTCGGTGCTTCTTTGAGATATCTTGCAAGATATTTATCGAATCTCTGACCGCTTTCTCCTGATTTTACTGTCAATTCTTTCATCTTCGTCTGCTCCTAAAGCGTAATTGCAAAAATCGTATGCATAATCAATTCATTTCTGCTCAGATCCGGATACTGTTCATCCGGTGTAAAACGGATTCCTTCTTCCAGGGATTCATGATGTTCCCACATAGAATCCAGACGATTCAGATAATCCGGCAAACGCCGGAATATTTTCACAGTTACGTAATAGCCATTCTGCCGAAGAATGGTCTGAATGTGTTTTTCCACAAAGGGAATATCGGATTTTTCCCTGCTGGTATAACCTACTACATTATTTCCGCACACTGCAATGGAATCGATAAATGTCTGTTTCTCATATGCGGAAATCGGCAGTTCATAAGCACAGACCAGGCCTTTTTTATGCTTTTCAATTGCTTCATAATCGTTTGGGTCCATCGGTTTTTCCAGAAACATCATGATCATACTCACTGCAAATTTACAGGCAGGAAGACAGGCTACCACTGCCACTACGGTAAAAACGGAATTTCGGTCTCCTTTCATAAACAATCCTGTAAAAAACACACTGAGCGGTGCAATAAATGTCAGTATCGTATACAGAACTCTCTTTTTTTTCTGAGACTGGATATATCCGTAATCTCCTTTTCTGATTTTTTTCTTCTTGTCCATCTGGTCGTTTTCTCCTCATACTGTCTTTTTATGAAATAATATCTACAGCCTTTAATAATACTCCATGAGGCACGATTTTGCAAAGAATAAAAAAACATTTCATAGAAAATCCATAAATCGATAATTCTTTTCCTTTTTTTGCACACTGAAGTGCATAAGACACTACCTGCTCCGGCTTTGCAATAAAGGGTCTTTTGATTGCCGGTATGTTTTCTTTTCCTCCAATGGAATCCAGAAATGCCGTATCTACCGGTCCAGGACATACGATGGTTACCGTTATGCCTTTTTTTCTCACTTCCATACGCAATGCTCTGGAGAAGCTAACCACATATGCCTTGGACGCTGCATAGATGGCAAATCCGGCCTGCGGAAGAAAGGCAGCTGCAGACGCCATCATCAAAATCCGGCTCCCGCTCTGACAATAAGGCAGAACGGTTCTGGTCAGCAACGTCAGAGCACTGCAATTGATCTCCAGCATCCGGCTGCAGTCTTCGGGTGCGATTTCTTCTGTTTTTTGATTCACCCCGCATCCGGCTGCATGAATCAGATACTTGACACAGGGGGTTTCCTGTTCCAGGGTTTCCTGCATTTGCTTCAGACTCTCTTTTTTTGTAAGATTGAGCGCAAAAATCCGCAAAGGGATCTTTGTGTGGCTTTGAAGGTCTTCCAATGCTTTTTTGTTTCTTGCCAGAACCCAGAGTTCATCCAGTTTTTCTCCTGCATTTCCGATCTGACGGGCAAATTCTGCTCCCATTCCTGAAGACGCACCTGTCACAATTGCAATGTTCATGTACGGTTCCCTTTCTTTTTATGTACATTTCGAATGGTTTTTTTCTTTTTCAGTTTCGATGCCGTTTTCGCAGTACTGTCCGGATTCTTGCTGATTGTCCCTTCTTTGATCAGGCATTTTCGATCCGGTCCAATGAGATCTCCTCTTCCTGCCTTTTTCAGTGCTTCTTTTACCAGTTCCCGATTTGCCGGATTTTTGTACTGGATCAGCGCCCGCTGCATGGCTTTCTCATGCGGGTCTTTCGGCACATACACAGATTTGCCGGTTCTTGGATCGATTCCGGTATAATACATACAAGTCGACATGGTAGACGGTGTCGGATAAAAATCCTGTACCTGTTCCGGCATAAATCCCATATCTCTTACGTACTCTGCCAGTTTTACCCCATCTTTCAGCGTGCATCCCGGATGGGAAGACATAAAATAAGGAACTGCATACTGTTTCAATCCTGCCTTTTGATTGGCCTGTTCAAAATCTTTCCGGAATTGTTCATACACGGCATGTTCCGGTTTTCCCATATAATGGAGAACCGTGTCGGATACATGTTCCGGAGCTACACGAAGCTGACCGCTTACGTGATATTTTGCCAGTTCTTCCAGAAAATGACGATCCGGATCTGCTTCCACATAATCAAATCGAATGCCGGATCGGATAAATACTTTCTTGATTCCCGGCAGACTGCGCAGTTTTCTCAGAAGTTCCAGATAATCTTCATGATCTGCTTTTAAATTTTTACAGGGTTTTGGAAAGAGACACTGACGGTTGGTGCAGACCCCTTTTTTCATCTGTTTCTCACAGGAAGGATGACGAAAATCTGCAGTGGGTCCACCCACATCATGGATATACCCTTTAAAGTCTTTCTCTTTGATATAAGCTTCTGCTTCTTTTAAAATCGATCCATGACTGCGGGTCTGTACAATTCTCCCCTGATGAAAAGCAAGGGCACAGAAATTACAGCCTCCAAAACATCCACGGTTGCTGGTAATACTGAATTTAATTTCTTCGATTGCAGGGATCCTGCCCAGTTTGTCATACATCGGATGCCAGGCACGGGTATAAGGAAGATCATAGACTTCATCCATTTCTTCCTGGGTAAGCGGTTTTGACGGAGGATTCTGCACGACATATCCCTGTGTCCCATACGACTCGATCAGAACTTTTCCGGAAAAAGCTTCCATGTTTTCATATTGGATTCGAAAACTTTCTGCATATTTCCGCTTATCCTTGCACATTTCCTCATAGGAAGGCAACACGAGCCCGGACGGTGCCTCTTTGCTTCGATATACCGTACCCGGAATATGATGAATCTGATCAACGCTCTGTCCTTCATTTAAGGCTGACGCAATGGCCAGTATGCTTCGCTCTCCCATGCCATAAGAAATCAGGTCTGCGCCGGAATCCAGCAGAACTGAACGTTTCAGACTGTCTGACCAGTAATCGTAATGGGCAAGCCTTCGTAAAGAAGCTTCAATTCCACCGATAATGACCGGTGTCTTTTTATAGGTTCTGCGGATCAGATTTCCATATACGACCACTGCACGGTCCGGGCGAAGTCCCATCTTGCCTCCCGGTGAATACGCATCTTCTTTCCTGTGCTTTTTGGATACCGTATAATGGTTGACCATAGAGTCCATGTTGCCTGCTGAAACAAGAAATGCCAGTCTTGGTTCTCCGAAGACGCTGATGCTTCTGGGATCTTTCCAGTCTGGCTGCGGTATGATTCCCACGCTGTATCCATAATGCTCCAGAAGTCTGGTTATGATGGCCATACCAAAGGATGGATGATCCACATAGGCATCTCCGCAGATATATACAAAATCCGGACGGGAGATTCCTCTTTCTTCCATTTCTTTTCTTGTAACCGGCAAAAAGTCTCTACTCATGACAGCACCTCATACGTATGATCCAAAATCTGAAAATAATTCTCTATGTAATAATCTGCAAGTTTCTTTTTCTCTTCTCTTTGTCCGGCGCTGTAAGAATCCTCCACTGCGCAGACCTCCATCCCTGCCTGTTTCCCTGCCAGGATTCCCATCGGCACATCTTCAAAGACCAGACAGTTTTCGGGACAAACACCAAGGGCAGATGCAGCTGCAAGATAGACATCCGGTGCCGGTTTGCTGGCGGCCACATCACAGCAGGTAATGCTATGTGTAAAATATTGTTCAATCCCGTGAGCTTTTAGGACCATCTGAATCAGCTGTATGCTGTTGCTGGAACAAATGGCGGTTGGAATTTCTTTTTCTTTTAAATAGATAAGAAATTCCTTTATGCCTTCTTTTAGCGGAACCTCGTTGCAGTATTTATCCTGTGCCAGTTCCACCCAACGTTTCTTTATGGTATCGATGGAATCCTCAATTCCAAATTTTTCCTTAAAAAAAACTGCGGTATCTGTAAATCCCATTCCTTCCAGTTCTTTCTGGAATTCTTCGATTTCTGAAACAGCAATTCCTTTTTCTGCAAAATAGGTCTCATCTACTGCTGTCCAGAGCCACATAGAATCCACGAGTGTACCATCAAGATCAAATAAAACCGCTTGTTTATTATTGAGCATTCGTTTTCAACCTTTCTATTTCTTCCTCTGTAAGAACCCGATATTGTCCGGGAACAAGCGTCTCATCGAGTTCCAGCGTTCCCATCGATAATCGTTTCAAAAACACCACTTCATTGTCTGCCGCCAAAAACATCCGCTTAATCTGATGAAATTTTCCCTCTCTTATGGTAATCCGGCATGCCATCCGGTCTTCCTGGCAAATTTCAATTTTTGCAGGCAGCGTCAACGCCTTTTCTCCGATATCCACTCCGTTTTCCAGAAGCTGCACTTTGTCTTCTTCCAGAGGTTTTGCAAGTCTGACAAAATAAACCTTGTCTACATGTTTTCCGGGAGCCAGCAGTTTATGCGCCAGATCTCCGTCATTTGTGATCAGAAGCAGTCCCTCGGTATCTTTATCCAGTCTTCCCACCGGAAAAAGATCTTTTCTCTTTTTGGAATCCACACAGTCCAGAACTGTCTTCTGCATCCTATCCTCGGTAGCAGAAACCACACCTTGTGGTTTATTCAGCATATAATATTCATATTCTTCATAGGAAACAGAAACACCGTCTACCGTAACCTGATCTTTCTTTGGATCTACTTTTCTCTCCGGTTTTTTTTCTGTTTCTCCATTTACACAGACACAACCTTTTTTCAGAAGTTTTTTTACTTCACTTCTTGTACCAAGTCCCATGTCTGCCAGATATTTATCCATTCGTATGTTTCCCATTATTGCCATCTCCATCCGGCATAATATTTATTTTTCAGTATTCCCCCGGACAATTTTCCAAATCCAAGAGGATACGCACCTGCACAGACCAACTGCCAGCCCTTGTCCTTCTTACATGGCAGATCAGACACATCCAAGGTCTCGCCTTTGAGATATTTTACCGTACGGATATCTTCCGAATTCAGATGAATACAGGAAGCAAATTCATCGGGACGCAGTGCCATAGCCAGCGCCTGAGCAGGTTCAAAGCGATTTTTCCTGATTTCTCCGAGGAAAAGCCCGGTGCGAAGATAACGAAGTTTCGGCATATCCGGTCCATCCGGCAGCAGATACAGCCTGTCTTTTTCCAGTTTCAGCTGTTTTCGATCCAATGGAAACTGAAGAAGCGATAGAAATTCTTCCGCACAATCCGGCAGGACAATGGGCTTCTTCCCACGTTTCTCTTTGTTCTTTTTCGGACTCTGCTCTGCTCGTTCTTTTTTCCCAAGCAATGCAAGAAAATGTCCTTCCCCGCTCATTTTATGAGGAAAAATCCGTACACACGCCTCCATTCCTTTTCCTTTTTCAAATCCTTCATAAGGTTTTACCGGCAGCAGATACATGTCTGGTTCCTGTTCCAGAAGCCATTGAATGATTTCTTCATCTTCTTTTTTCGAAAAAGTACAGGTAGAATACAACAGCTTTCCTCCCGGTTTCAGCATATGGGCTCCCTGCAGAATCAGTTCTCGCTGAATGGGCACATACGCTTCCGGTCCACGCTCCCTCCAGTATTCCATCATCTTCGGTTCTCTGTGAAACATGCCCTCTCCGGAGCAGGGCGCATCAATCAGTACTTTATCGAAAAACTCCGGAAACTGTTTTTCCAGGGTTTCCGGCTTTTCACTGGTCACATACAGATTAGGAATCCCCGCCATTTCCAGATTTTTCAAAAGTGCCTTTGCCCGACTGTTGCTGATATCATTGGCAAATAACAGACCTTTTCCTCTCAGACGACTTCCGAGCTCCGTTGCTTTTCCTCCAGGTGCTGCACAAAGATCCAGTACATAATCCCCCGGCTCTGCCTCCAGACGATTCGCCGGTGTCATGGCACTTGGCTCCTGCAAATAATAAAGTCCTGCAAAATAATAAGGATGCCGGGATGCTCCGGAATCCTCTGAAAGAAAATAGCCATTTTCGATCCATGGAATCTGTTCTTTGGCAAAGGGACAGATTTCGTTCCATTTTTCTTTCTCCACTTTCCAGGTATTTACCCGACAACCCTGCCTGACAGGAAGAGACAGACTCTCCCTGTAGGCTTCATACTGATCTCCCAGTAATTCTTTCATTTCTTTTTCAAATTCTTCAGGCAGTATCATAATCATTTCCTCTGTTCTTTTCCTGTTGCTTACAGGATTTCTTCCGTTGCCACTGCCTGAGCCCGATAGCCTTCGGCAATAATATCCAGTTCTCTGTGAAAGCGTTCCAACCGCTCCAGATCTTTTTTCTCATAAATCCGGTAAAATTCATCCTGTATCTTGGCCACTTCCCGGGCATTGGAATAGTGATACAGATTTTCTATATTATTCAGAATCTCTTTTACCAGATTTGCCTGATGAAGCATGGAATTTTGTGCATCCATAACCTCATTTCTCACAGAAGACATCTCCTCATCCAGAGTAAGTATGGACTGTGCCGCACGGTTCAGCCGTTCTCTGAGATGAACCGGCATATTTCCTTTATATTTATACTGAAGAGAATGTTCAATGGTCGCCCAGAAATTCATCGCCAGCGTACGGATCTGAATCTCTGCACGGATCTTGCGGGGGCCATCCAGAGTCTCCACATGATATTGAATGATCATATGATAACTGCGATACCCGCTTTCCTTCATATGTGTAATATAGTCTTTTTCCTCCAGCACTTCCATATCCTGACGTTTCCGGATAATATTGGCAACTTTCTCAATATCTTCATAAAACTGACAGATAATGCGGACGCCCGCAATATCCTCCACTCTCTCTTCCAGTTCTTCCCATGAAATGTTTTTTCGCTGCATTTTTTCCAGAATGCTGTTGATGGATTTCACTCTCCCGCTGACCTGTTCAATGGGGCAGTAAATCTCCCGCTCTCTGTGTTCTTTTTTCAGATGCTTGAACTTGATCACCATTTCTTTTACAGCAAGTTCATAGGGAATCAAAAGCTCATGCCATAAACGTATTTCCATAAATCATTACTCCTTGTCACTGGACCATCCATATTTGCGGTTCTTACCCGCACATATCATTTTATGAATGATCCTGTAAAAATATTACTTGATTCTTTTCAGAACTTCAAGGAGATATTCATACACTCTTTTTGTAGAAGAAATAGAAAGTTTTTCTTCTGAAGTATGAATATTCTTCATATCCGGACCAATGGAAATACAATCGAGACCTGGTATACTCTCATAGAAAATACCACATTCCAGCCCGGCATGAATCACTTCGACTGCCGGTTCTTTCTGATACATTTCTTTGTATACTTCCATCATCAAAGGTCGAAGTCTGGAATCTTTCAGATATTCCCATGCAGGGTATTCGCCTTCTGTCAGATATTCGCCTCCAAGAAATTCGGTAAGATAACGAATCTGTTCGCCCAAAGCGTCCTTCTCGGTTCCTACCGAGCTTCTTACATTGGTCACACAGGAAAGGATATCTTCTTTCAGATGTGTGATTCCAAGATTACAGGAGGTCTCTACCAGACCATCAATGAATCCGCACATTTTGCGTACACCATGTGGATGATTCATCAGGAAAAACAATATCTTTTCCTGACTCACCGGATGCAAGACCTGACAGGAGCCTTCTCCTTCTTCTTCTACTTCTGCAGTCATTCCTTCATCCGTTCCTGTATATTCGATTCTCATTTTTTCGGTAAATATTTCTGCAAACAGCTTCAATTCCTGCAGTTCTTCCTGTTCCAGAAGAATTTCGGCTTCTGCCTGGCGCGGAATGGCATTGTCCTTTTGTCCTCCTCCAAAGGATACCAGAGAAAATGCATGTTCCATTCCAAATTCATGGAGAAATCTTGCCAGGATCAAGGTTGCATTTCCACGTATTTTATGAATCTCCGCACCGGAATGTCCACCTTTCAGTCCGTCGATTTTTACTTTGCACAAAGTGCCGGATGCTTCCACACGACGAACAGGAAGTTCACTGATTCCTACCAGACCTCCTGCGCATCCACTCCATAAATACCCTTCCTCTTCCGAATCCAGATTGATCAGGTATTTTCCCTTCAGCAAAGATTTATCGAGAGATTTGGCTCCCAAAAGACCGATCTCCTCGTCTACCGTAAATACCACTTCAAGGGCCGGATGTTCCAGGGCAGCATCTTCTAACACAGCCAGACCATAGGCCACTGCAATTCCGTCATCTCCTCCAAGGGTTGTTCCTTTTGCTGAAATGAAATCTCCTTCCACCTGCAGATCCAGCGGGTCTCTTTCAAAATCATGCTTGCTTGACGGAAGTTTTTCGCAGACCATATCCATATGTCCCTGCAAAATCACAACCGGTGCATTTTCATATCCTGGAGAAGCATCTTTATAGATCACAACATTATTACTCTCATCCTGTATATATTTTAATCCCTGTTTCTGCGCAAACGCTGCCAGGTAATCACTGATTTGCTTTGTGTTTCCGGAACCATGCGGAATTTTACAGATTTCCTCGAAATAGTAAAAGACTCTTTCCGGTTTCAGTCTTTCTAAAACTGCCATATCGATACCTCCAATCCTTTCACTCTTTTGTCTTCTATTGTGTCACATTCCTGATGAAATAGCAAGGGATAATCCCGGATCCCATGCATATATTAAACTAATCGTTCTCCATCGGAGTCTGCCATGAAACGCTTTTTTTGTTTTGTATGTCTTCTGCTCATCACTCTGTTTCTGATCTGTTTTCCGGAAGATGCCTTTCTCTGTGCTTCATTGGGAGTTCGCCTCTGGTTCTCTACGCTGCTTCCCACCTTGCTCCCTTTTCTGATCCTTTCCGATATTCTGATCCGCTGTCACGTTACCGCGTATTTGCCGCAGTCTCTCGCGCCCGTTTGGAAACGGCTGTTTTCTCTGTCCTCTTCCGGAATCTGTGCTCTTTTCACCGGACTGTTGTGTGGATTTCCCATGGGTGCCAAAACAACTGCAGATTTGTACAGAGAACAGAAGCTTTCAAAAGAAGAAGCCATGTATCTTCTGACTTTTTCCAATTTTCCCAGTCCGTCTTTTCTGGCTTCCTACCTGTGTATCCATACCTTCCAGAACCGGAATCTGATTTTTCCTGTATTTCTGATTGTCTATCTGTCCGGTTTTCTATGCAGTCTTTTTTTCCGTATACGCTTTCCTTTTTCTGAAAGAAGCGCAAAAAAAGAAGCATCCGAATCCTTTCCTTTTGGGGAAATACTGGATGCCTCTATTATGAACAGTTTTGAAGCAATCACCAAACTCGGAGGATATATCATCCTTTTCTCTGTTTTTCAGGGAATCCTGAAAAAACTGCTCTCCGGATCTACACCTCTTCTGCTTCTCTTTTGCAGTATAACAGAACTGACCACCGGAATCGCTCTGCTGAAAAACGCTCCATGGCCCGCCACTGTCCTCTTTCCTCTGCTTCTGGGACTGACTGCATCCGGCGGATTATGCGTGACAGCCCAGACAAAGTCCATGCTTACAGGTACTGACCTGCCCTTCTGGCCTTATGTATCCGGAAAAATACTCTGCTTTCTGATTGCATTCGGACTTTCCTGCTTATTCGTCGTCTTCTTCCAGGTCGTCTAATTCCTCTATATCATCAAGATCCAGAGACGCTTCCTGTTCTGGCTGAATCGGAGCCTGGCTCTGACCGGAAAGCTGAGGAGACAGTTCTGCTCTGTTTTTATTTACAACTTCTACAGCTGTCTGCAAAGAACGAACAAACTCACTGTATTTATTTCCTGCGTCCTCCAGTGTACTCTGAATCATCTGACCCATATTTGCCATCATTTCATCGGTATAGGAAATTGCGCTCAGACGCAGACTATTTGCATCTGCTGTTGCAGCGTCAATGATACTCTGTGCCTGTTTGTTGGCATTATTTACCGTTTCGTTTGCCTGCGCATATGCCTGCTGCATCACTTCAGATTCTTTCACCATTTCCTGAACCTGTGCTTTTGTCTCTGCAATGATTGCATCGGATTTTGCCTGTGCATCAGCCAGAATGGCATCCTTGTTGCTGATGATTTTCTGATATCTCTTGATTTCATCCGGTGTTTTCAGGCGAAGTTCACGAAGCAGTTCTTCCAGTTCTTCCTTATTTACAACGATTTTTGTTGTAGACAATGGCTGATATTTACAACTTTCGACATATTCTTCGATTTCTTCAATGATCTGTTCAATTCTGCTACTCATAATTACTCTCCTTATTGTATTCTAATTTTTCTCTTTCTGCGAAAATTTTTCTCTGACTTTTTCCACTACATATTCAGGAGCAAATTGGGAAATATCTGCGCCAAAGAAAGCAGCCTCCTTTAAAGTAGTAGAACTCAGATATGCATACTCCAGACTGGTTGTCAAAAACATGGTATCCACATCTTTGGCAAGGACGCGGTTGGTCTGCGCCATCTGAAGTTCATATTCAAAATCAGTAATTGCCCGCAATCCGCGGATAATTACCTTTGCATGACAGCTTCTGGCAAAATTTACCGAAAGCCCGCTGAAGTGCATCACTTTCAGGTTCGGTATATCTGCCGTCACTTCTTTTAATATATTAACACGTTCTTCCACAGAAAACAACGGACTTTTTTCAGAATTGTACAAAACACCAACAATTACCTCATCAAACAACTCCGCTGCCCGCCGAATCACGTCAAGATGTCCAAAAGTTACCGGGTCAAAACTTCCCGGGTATATTGCTCTTACCATTTGCAGTCTCTTATACCTTTCTCAGGAAAATATGCCGATTTGTCTTATATTTTTTATCCTTGATGATTTCAAATCCAAAAGATTCCAGATAATCAAAAGATGTATCCAAAGATGCTTCCACCAGGATCCAGGTATCACCGTCCACAAAGGAGGCGGAAGACAACAGAGAAAGCACCTGTTTCTCCAATTCTTTATTATAAGGCGGATCCATAAAAATACAATCAAACGGCGCTCTGCCTTCTAACATAGAAAGAGCAGTAAACACATCCAGGTTCATGACTTCAGCCCTGTCTTCCAGACGGGTAAACTTCAGATTGGCCCGAATGCAGTCTGCTGCTTTTCTGTTTTTTTCTATTAAGACACAGGAAACGGCCCCTCTGCTCAAAGCCTCAATACCAATGGCGCCGCTTCCGGAAAACAGATCCAGAAACCTGCAGTCACAGATCCGGGACTGCAGCATGTTAAACAAGGTTTCTTTGATTCTGTCCGTAGTCGGTCTTGTATCCATCCCCGGTATTGTTTTGAGGGGCATTCCTTTTGCACTTCCTGCAATTACTCTCATACGCTTTTTCAGTTCCTCTTCTCTACTTGTTCAGTCGCCAGTCCAAATCTCCCTGATCAAGTCCAAGAATCAGAGACTCTGCTGTCGCTATATTTGTTGCAATCGGAATATTATACTGATCACAGCAACGGGAAATGTGATACACATCGGGTTCCTTTGGATTGATCATAGCAGGATTGTAGAAAAAGATAACCATATCAATATCTCCGCGCTCGATCATCTCGGTGATCTGTTTATCTCCACCCATACTTCCCGGTAAAAACTTGTGTACATGAAGGTTTGTAACTTCCTCAATCCTTCTTCCGGTAGTTCCGGTGGCATAGATTTCATGCTTTGCCAGAATATTCTTATATGCAATACAAAAATCTTCAATCAGAGGCTTCTTGCTGTTATGTGCAATAATACCAACATTCATTTTCATCATCCTCTTTTTTTTTATCAGAACCATTATAGCAAAAATGACAACTATCTGCAATTATTATTTTCATATTTATACATTCTATACAATATTTTTCTTTTTGAACTGCTGATTTTTCCCATAATTTTCCTCGGTTACTCATTGTAATACAATTATCAGATTTTGTCAAAACCTATACACTTATAAACAGATAAAAAGAAGTTCTGACCAACACTACATGTGACATTAGTCAGAACTTCTTTTTGTCTGTTTATTATTGTTGTGTTCGCAACATTTCTTCATCGCTGATATTTCCACTATTACGGATATACTTGAATATGGTGAACTTTTAGTTGACAAAAGAAAGACTGATAAGATGTGGCTTCTATAATTTAGCCACAACTTATCAGTCTGTATACGTCAATTATTGAAAGCACTGTATACGAGAATCGTACGTACAGTGTTTTGAGAGGTCAGCGATCACTTAACGCCTCCTACTCGATTGCTTTTCGGTCTGTTACATCTGGCTCATTCCGCCCTGACCCTGAGACATCTGTCTTTCCTGGGCTTCAATCATTTTTTTGACCATATAACCTCCAACGGAACCATTCTGCTTTGACGTAAGATTTCCGTTATAACCGTCTGTAAGGGGAACACCTAATTCATTGGCTACCTCATATTTAAAACGGTTTAAGGCGCTTTTGGCTTCAGGTACTGCAGCAGTATTAGAAGAATTCGTATTAGACATTTGTTCTTCCTCCTTTTCGTTGGTTTTTTGTTACAGTGATAGTATATGAAAAAATAAAGTTCTTACGCTAGAAGTTTCTTCATAGAATGGAATAATTTGTCCACGTGAACTCTAAACAATTACGTCTGATTTTTATTTTATTTTTTTACGAATCTGCAGGATATTCTGCTTGTCTTTGTATTCATAGAACATGGCATCCATACTTTTTTTCACCATATAGATGCCAAGCCCTCCGATCTGCCGTTCTTCCGCAGAAAGCGTTACGTCCGGATCCTCTTTTGCAAGAGGATCATAAGGAATGCCTTTGTCTGTAAAGGTAATCTGCACCATGTCAACATTGTCCGGATTTTCCAGCCGAATTCGGACAGTCCCGACTGCAGGTGCATAGGCATAATGGGCAATATTGACAAAAATTTCTTCCACTGCGATTGCAATCTGCATCTGTGCTTTCATGGAACAATCCCATGTTTCCAGATTTTTCTCAATAAATGTCAGTACCTGATCCAGGTTTTCAATTCTTGCTTCAATTTTCAATTCCGGCATTTGGATTCCCTTCCTTCCCATAATATTTCAGGCACATCATGGTAATATCATCAAATTGTGGTGCAGTATTTACAAATACATCAATTTCCTCTTTTACTGTCTGCAGAAGTTCCGTCACATCTGCCTTCGGATTCCGGTTCAGAGCACGCAGCATTCGATCCGTGCCAAACAGTTCTTCTCCTGCATTCGTAGCTTCTGCCACACCGTCTGTGTAGACATACAGGCTATCACCGGGATGCAGTTCAAATGTATGCTCACGGAATCGCATCCCTTCCATAGCTGCTACAGCCAGAGAATGACGATAAACCACCAACTCATAGATGCCGTCTGCTCTGCAGATAGCCGGATGCTCATGGCCCGCATTTGCTGCCACACCCTTTCCTGTGGAAATTTCCAAAATTGCCAGCCATACGGTAACAAACATACCGGATTCATTTCCTTCGCATAGCTGATTATTTACATAGCCGAGAATCTCAGAAGGTCCTCCGCCCATCTGTGCTCTGTTTTTGATCAGGGTTTTGGCGATTACCATGAATAATGCTGCAGGAACTCCTTTACCAGATACATCCGCCATGACCATTGCCAGATGATCTTCATCAATCAGAAAGAAATCATAAAAATCTCCGCCTACCTCTTTTGCCGGATTCATAGTGGCATAAATATCAAATTCTTTTCTCTCCGGAAATGCAGGAAAGATACTTGGAAGCATATCTGCCTGAATCTGCGTAGCCACATTCAACTCCGTACTGATACGTTCTTTCTCAGCCGTCACTTTTGTAAGATTGTCAATGTAATGATTCAGATCAATTTCCATTTTATGAACAGACCGGGCAAGAAGACCAATCTCATATTTTCTGTGTATAGCCCTTAATTTTTTGATTTCATGATGATTTTCCGCAAATCGTCCGGCTTCCAGCGCAATTTCCCGAATAGGCTGAATCAGCGTTCTGTTCAAATAAAGCGTATAAAGAACCAGAACCAGAGCAATAATTACCAAAGACAACATTGCCACATGACGTACATAGGTAGATCGTGCATTTTCCAGCACATCCATAGATTTTTCTACTCCGATTACCGCCACGACCGTTCCCTCGGAATTTTTCACTCCAAGCCCTGCTGTGGTATGGGCACCGGATTCTGTATAGGAGTACAGATATTGCTGTGCTCTTCCTCCTGTCGTTAATATATGTTTCAGATCCTCTACATATTTTGGATCAGTATCCTTGGACTCATATCCGAAAGGATACCGGCCAAATCCTGTTTTCGGATTGACCGAATCATAAATATAAGTGGTAGTCATATAATCCGTTTCATCTATTTTTGCCACATAAATGAAATTACATTCTGAAGAAATCACCAATTCATCCAGAAGTCCCTGAATCCTGTCATACTCTTTATCTGTCTCGCCTGTTTCCAGATATTCTTCAAACTTATCCGGATTCAGATAATTTCTTGCTGTTTCTGCCACCTCATATGCCGTATCATTATACTGTTTTTCCAGAACTGAGGTAAATTCTCTGTAGCCGATCCATTCGGTCAGTCCGCTCAGAATCAAAATAATGATCACAATACTGAGAATCAGCTGCCTTGCCAGTCCATAATTTTTTTTCATTCCCTCTCCATCCTCTCATTTAAATTTCTGAAAAAATTTTTTTGTTCTTCTGTCATTAAAGTCCGAAGAGGCTTTCTCTGTTCCATTCTCCTGCCTCTGTTTTTCTCCCATTTTTCATATGCATCAAAAGTACCGGAAGGAATCATGCAGATTCTTGCCTTGGAAAGTTCCCGGATTTTCCTGGCACCTTCATACCCGTGACTTTTTCTCATAAGACACTGATCCAGTCGCGTTTCCGCATCTTGCGGTAATTCCTCCTCTGTTTCCAGATACAGTCTGTAAAAAGGCCGGCCATCCTCATAACATCCGTCTACGCAATACCCTTTTGCCTGAAAACAGCCTTCTTCCTGAAACTGTTCCATTGCACTTTCAAACTGACTTAAATCCATTTTTTCATCTGCCAGATTCAAAATCTGATTTTTCCGGTAACAGATGCGGATTATGGGAGCCTGTCCGTAAAATCCTGTTACTTCTACCACATCTCCTATACGGTATCTGTACAGCCCGGACAAAGTAGTTATGAGCAGTTCATACTTTTTTCCTGTTTCCACCTCTGCAAATGTCATCGGCACAGCATCCGCTTCCTTCTCCGGAAGAAATTCAAAAAAGCACATATCAGCAAGTAAAACATACTGATCCGGCTGGTTCACATATGGTCCGATTCCAAAAATGCTTTCGGAAGAGGCATACGCAAAACAATGTATCGGAATTTCCCCTGCATATTCTTTTATCTTTTTCATATAAGGCTGAAACAGTTCTCCGCCAATCACGCGAATGTATTTCAATTTCGGCCAGATTTTCCTTATCATCTGATTTCCCAGTTTGGTCTTTTGAATTTTTCTTAGATTTTTTGCTCTCTCCGGATTCGGCAAAAGCTTTTCCTGCAGATATGTTTTCCACTCTGGTTTTACCATAAATTCTTCACTGACTGTACCACATTCCATATCATGCAGAAGCGCATCCCAGTGTTTTTCAATAAAATAGAGAATCCCTGCCAGCCGGTTAGGAAAAACACAGTGAATACCTGTGAGTGTTTCCTGTTCCAGAGCAAAACGTATCTTTACATACTGCATGTCTTCCAGTACCGGAGGAAACAATACTTCCCCGGGAGCAGAATATCCGGAAATATCCAATAAACCACTCTCCCTGGCATATCGAAAATACGCACCGGAACGGACACCGTTCATTATTCCGTTTTCCATATAGGTACAAAAAAATTCTCCGGTTTCAAACACCGTTCCGAAAATCTCCTGCCAGGAAAGTTCCGGCATACTTTCCCTTATTATTGCACATACTGCTCCGTCTTCGTAAATGTGCTGTTTCTCCACATCTTCTCTGCAAAGAGGAATATATTTGGGAATTCCGGTGCTTCCGGAACTGATACAATAAAAAACCGGTGCTTCTGGAAACAACAGACCTTCTTCTCCCTGAATCTGACGTTCGATTATCTGGTCGTAATCGGAAAATTCACTGACAGGTACCTTTTTCTGATAATCAGCCAGAACGCGAATCTGTGAAAATCCATACCTTTTTCCCAGTTCTGTTTGTTCGTTTTTTTTCAGAATCCGGCACAAAAATAATCTCTGTTCCTGCAATGCTTGCTCCGATACACGCCGAAAGTGTTCCAGACACTGTGTAGCAAATTTTTCCTTATCCATATCTCATATTTACCCAGATTCAGATCAATACCATCAGTGTATTCATACCGAATGTTCTCTGGTAAAGAACTTCTTCCACCATTTTCTGAATCATCTGTACTCCCATATATTTTTCATCCTCTGTGTCTTCGTTGATCAACGGATTAAATTTCTTTCCATCGTATCGGATACGGATTCCGATTACATCCTGAAGGGAAAACACACGGATATCAAAGGATACCTGAATCGGCTGATTCAGCTGTGTAATCAGAACCATCAGTTCCTCAAGCGCCAGACTGACCCGCATAACCTGCTTCCTCTGCATTCCGTTTACTTCACAAAATGCAGTAATTTTTTCACTGGCATCACAGATAGCCGCCTCATCACTCATAATTGAAAAATTGATTACCTTCCCGGCATTTTCCAAGGTACGATCCATCAACAGAAATCTGCTGGTTTCCTTATTTTTTCTGTGCACAATTCCGGTAACCCAGACCCACAGAAGTATGGTTAACAGCTCACCAATGCTCAGAAACAGCCATGGTATCATCTGTGCCTTCAGAAGGAGAAACAGACTTGCCACGGAAAAAACAAATACTTTGCAAAATATAAGGAGATTGGCCAGAGAAGCATGACCGGACACATTATAATAGGACGATAACACATTGCTCCACATGGCCGGAATCAGACTCACTGCAATGCAAAACATGGGAATATACATAGATACGTCTATACCGTATGCTGTGCGAATCAGACCTGCTCCTGCTACGATACAGATGCCAAACACAATGCTGTAAAAAATTCCGCTGCGCACTTCACATCGTATTAAGATTCGTGCACTTTCGTTGTCATGTTCTCCGTGATATACTCCCAACATTGCTGCTCCCGCCTGAGAGACTCCTGATGTAACTGCCTCTGCAAATGCGCCTACACCATTGATCACCGTAAAGACCGCAACCAGCTGATTTCCTCCATATTTCATAAGCAAGGCATTGATACAGAGAAGCCGCAGGGTCTGGAACAGATTATTCATAGCTGCCGGACTGCCTGCAGCTGCAATATTCTCAAGGCATTCCCTGTCCGGAACTGAAAAAGAACACCGAAAAGAGCTTCCTGTCCCATGAAGTCTCGCAAATCCCAGTATACAGGCTGCTGCTGTTGCAATCACACTGGCAAGGGCTGCTCCGAATACTCCCATCTGGAACCAGAAGAGGAAAACCATATCCAAAAGTACATTGCCTGCTCCCATAAGTACCATCATTGCTGTTACCGACTTATTTTTTCCTTCCAGCCGTAAAAACCAGAAAGGTATGTAAATCATAATTTTCGTAATTGCTCCCACAAGTGTTACCCTTGTATAATCCAAAACCATTGGACGAACTGCCTCATCCGCACAAAGCAATGCAGCAATGGGACCGGAAAACAATATACCAAGAACAGCCATGAGCAAAGAAGCCACAAGACAAGTCCAAAGTGCTGCTGAATAATATTTCTGAGCCTGTTCCTTTTGATTGTTTCCGATTTCCTGAGAACAGCAGATAGCCCCTCCGGAAACAAAAAAGGAACCGATAATACACAAAATCAAATAAACAGGAACGCACAGATTAATGGCCGCCAGACCTTTTGTTCCGATTTTCTGTCCTACCAGAATACCGTCTGCCAGAATGTTAATACACCCGCTCAAGATGGAAAGCATACATGGTATCACTGCAGCACGGTAAGCTTTCCTGAGAAATTCCTCATTTTGTTTCAGCTGTATATCTGTTTCTTCTTTTTCCTTCATTTCATTCCTCCTCTATTGCTCCTGTTTCTATTATACCTGAACAATAGATTTATGCAAAATATTTTCCATTAAAACACCTGAAAATTATGTAAAATAGCTGTTTACGAAAGCGTTTCCTTTCTCAAAAAAAAGATGCTTCTCTGGGAAGCATCTTTTTTTCGGAATTATAATTCAATTTTTCTGCCGTTTTCTACATATTCTCCATTGATTACGTAGTATGCAGCATTTTCTTCCGGTTTTACATAGATTTCAATTTCAGTAATTTCACTTTCAGCTTTACCTGTTTCTTCCATCCATGTAGCCTTTACTTTTGCCTCGATATCATCCATTGCAATATCTTTTCCTGCAAACTGAAGATTCACTTTTTTTGTGACAGCCTTTACTGCTTTTTTCGCTGTTGTCTTTCTGGCTGTAGTAGTTGTTTTCTTTGTAGTTGTTTTCTTTACAGGTGCTTTCTTTCCTGTTTCTTCTGCTTTTACCGGAGTTGTCTTTACTGTTTCTTCAACAGTTGCTTTTGTTGCAGCAGCTGCTTTTGTTGTAGCTTTTCTAGGCATAATAAATCTCCTCCTTTTATATACCTTTGAAATTTGATTCTTGTTAATAATATAACATTTCCTATTTTTTTTCAAGTTTTACTCTACACTTTTCATAGATTCTACCATATTGACCTTTTTTAACCGGAAATGCATGAAAAAATTGACAATTCCAGAGAAAATAAACGTGAGGATCACACTGATTCCATAGCTAAATGGTTTAATTTCCCTGGCAAACATCATAATATCTGTCTCTGCAGTGAGTATAATAAAGCGATGCAGAACCTTTCCAAATCCCAAACCCAGCAAAGTGCCAAAGAAAGTCAGGCAAAGATTTTCCCTGAGTACATATCCGGATACCTCTCGATCATAGAATCCCAATACCTTCAAAGTAGCAAGCTCCCGGATTCGTTCACTGATGTTAATATTATTCAGATTATACAATACGACAAAAGCAAGCATACCGGCTGCGATGACCAGCACCCAGATTACGGTATCCATACTTCTCAGCATATTGGCAATTTTTGCTGCATTTTTTGTAATAAAAGACACCTGTGTCACCTGATTGCATTCCATATATTTTTCCTGCATAGCATCTTCAAAGGCGTTCTCTGTAGAGGTATTTCTGGTAAAATAGCGGAAAAATTCCGGTTTTTCTCCGTAAATTTTCTGATATAATTTCGGAGACATGTAAATGTAATGAAGGAAATAATTTTCTGTGATATGGGATACCCTTACTTCCTTTCCATCCCCTTCTGCTTTTTTCAGCACCACCGTATCTCCTTCTGAAACATCCAGAAGTTTTGCCAGTTTCTCGGAAAGGATCACCCCGCCATCGTCCAATTCATAGATTTCTTTTGTTTTCCTGTCCCGAAGTTTTACATAGTCCTGAAATTGTTCTGTACTTTCCGGCACAGTCACATACGCACTTTTTGTCACATGCGTTTCTGTATTTTCAATATCAGAAGAAGTCTTATATACCGCCATAAAGTCCAGGATATCCGGATCTTTCTCCATTGTGGACTTCAGTTCGTTTTGTTCCTTTTCTCCTGCTTTTTCATCCAGAACAATTTCTGCATGATAACTCATCAGATCATTATACTGAATTTCTCCAATCGATCGAATAGAGTCTTTCAATCCGAATCCCACCATCAGAAGTGCCATACAGCCTCCGATTCCAAGAATGGTCATAAAAAATCGTTTTTTGTACCGGAATAAATTCCGGATGGTTGACTTATTGATAAAACTCAGATGCTTCCAGAGGACTCCCATCCGTTCCAGAAACACACGTTTTCCTGATTTTGGAGCGGCCGGACGCATGAGTCTGGCCGGCGAAGCCAGCATTTCTTTATAACAGGCAACCCCTGCCGCACCGGTAGTACAGAAAATGGCTAACGCAGTAGAAGTAATCGAATATCCCAAATGCAGGGGCGCCATCGGTTTTGGCAGATTCACATATAAAATCCCGTAGGCATTCATAAGAACCGGCGGAAGGATTTTCTGTCCCAGTATACATCCAAGCACACTGCCCGATACGGTAGCCAGAAACGCATACATCAGATATTTTGCTGCAATATCTCCCTTTCCATACCCCAGGGCTTTCAGCGTACCAATCTGGGTTCTTTCCTCTTCCACCATTCTTGTCATAGTTGTCAGACAAATCAGTGCAGCGACCAGAAAAAAGATGGCAGGGAACACATTCCCGATTGCTTTGATTCGCTGAGAATCCTGTTCGTATTCTACGTAAGTTTCAATATAATCCCGATTCAGAATATACCATTTCGGTACTTCCAGTTCGTCCAGTTCTTTCTGGGCATCTGCAATCTGTTGCTTTGCATCTGCAATCTTTCCTTCTGCATCTGCCCGTTTTTCTTCATACTCCTGTTTTGCCTCTTCCAGTTTCTGTCTGTTTTCTTCTAATTCCTTTTCTCCTTCTTCATATTCTTGCTTTCCTTCTTCCAGTTCCTGCCTTCCCTTTTCCAGTTCTGACCGGGAAGCTTCCAGATTCTGTTTCGCATTCGTAAGTTCCTTTGTCTTTGCTACCAGCTGATTTCTGGCTGTTTCCAGTTTCTGTTCTCCTCCGGCAATCTGACTGCTCCCCTGTGCCAGCTGTATCTTTGCACGGGCAAGCTTTTCTGCCTCTCCATTCAGCTGTTCTTCTGCCTCTTTGATCTGTGCTTCGCCGCCTGCTGCTTCCTCTTCTTTTGCAGCCAGTATGTTTTCCTGCTCTTCCAGTTCGCTCTCTTTTTGCTTCAATTCTTCCAGCTGTTGACGGATTTCTTCTTTCTTAATCTGTATCTGCAGCAGCCCTTCTTCTGCAAGGCTTCTTTTTGCCTGCAATTCTGCCAACTCACCAGACAGCGTTTCTCTTTGTGTGCGCAATTCTGTAATTTTCTGATCACAGATCTCTGCCTGTTGCTGCAATCCCAGAATCTGTGCCTGTATCTGTTGTCTGGTCTCTTCCTCTAATTCCTCCCCGGATAATTGTGCTTCCAGTACCTGTATCTGCTGCTGGCATTCTGCTTTTTGTCCCTCCAACTGATCGATTGCCTGATCCAGCTGCTGCAGTCCGTCCTCATATTGCCGGATTCCTCCATCGATTTCATTCAGATGATTCTGCAATTCCTTTTCTTTCTCATCCAGCTGAACCTGCCCTTCCTCACACTGTCTGATTCCCTCCTGCACCTGCTGCTTTCCTGTCACAAGCGCGATTCTGGCTGCTTCCAGTTGTTTCTTTCCTTCCTGGAGAGTATTTTTTTCCTTTTCGAGTGTTTCCTGCCCTTCTTTGAGCTGTACTTCCCCTGTCAGAATCTGATTCTGTGCATTCTTTAATTCCTGCTTCTTTTGTTTTAATTCATCCGAACCACGATAATAGGAATTCCATCCGTCCTGTAACTGTTTTTCTCCATCTGCGATCTGACTTTCTCCCGATTGCAGCTGGCTTTCTCCATCTGTAATTTTTTTCTGAGCTTCTTCCAGTTCAGTCTTTGCCTGCGCAAGCGCTTCTTCTCCCTGCGCCAGTTCTTCTTCTCCCTCTTCCAGCTTCGTTCTGGCATCTGCCAGTTTCTGTTCGTTCTCCTCCACTTCTTTTCTGGCTTCTCCAAGCTGCGCTTCTCCATCCCCTTTTATCGTTTCAAACCGGACTTTACACTGCCCTTCTGACAACGCTTCCAGACGATCTTCCATCGCTTTTATCAAAGATTCATAGGCTTCTGAACCAGAAAGCAAATCTTTTGCTCCCTGAACCTGCAGCACAGCCTCCGTATACACATCCATAGAAAAACTCTCCGGCGGCACGATCAGAAAACTGCTTCGTTCCCCGTTTCCTATGGTACTGGTACCTCGCTCCATATTGAGATACATAGAACTTTTTCCTGTACCGGTGATTGTATATTCCGTTTCCGAAAGAGAATCCTCTATCGGATCCTCTGTTCCTGATTTTACCGAAATCGTGTCTCCAATCTGATAGCCGGAAAGTTCCAAAAACCGTTCATCTGCCAGACATTCGTTTTTCTTTTTGGGCATCCGCCCCTGTGTCACCTCAACCTTATTGATAGAATCCGATGATGACATCATGCAGACAACCAACTGGGTATCCTCTGTATCACACAGCACATCCAGACGATAGGCCCCCTTTGCCTGTTCCACACCTTCTATTTCGCTGACTGCATCCAGATCCTCCTGCGTAATTCCAAACGTCCCCAGAATCCGGATATCCATCAGATCGGTAGCATCATAAAAAGAATCTGCTGTCAGGTTCATATCCGGTGCCGTAGCACGGATACCCGCAAAAAAAGCAACCCCCAGAGCAGCAATCACAAAAATCGATAAGAAACGTGCTTTCGTCTTTCTTATCTCCATAAAAAATTCCTTTATCAATGCTTTTTTCTTCACATCTTTCACCTGCTTTCTGCCTCTTATGATCTGGCGCCTGCGCCGGGAATCCATGGAAGAATCTTTTCACTTCATACAATATTTTCTTTTTCTTCGGCCGATTCGGGATTTCAGTGCTTTCAAGATTTCCTGACAATCATCTTTCATGGCAGGAAAATTTTTCAAAACTCACACTGCCATCGCATGTCCGCCCCGAAATACTTCCTGCAAAAGCATTGAGCAAAGGCTGTTACAGGTACCCAAAACGGTGCAGCAGGGATGAACTGCGGTCCGTGCACCGTTCAAGCGCAGCGCGTTTGCTACGGGCCGCAGAAATCAAACATCCCTGCTCCCGTTTTGCTGGTACCTGTTAAGGCTTTGATTTGCTTTTGCAGGAAGTATTTCGGGGCGGACATGGATGCAGTGCTCAGACAAGAAAAATTTTCTGCTTTGATGATTTTACAGGAAATCTGAAAGTACTAAGAAATCCCTGCATATGGCCGAGAGAAATAAGAAAGTATTGTATGAAGTGAAAAGATTCTTCTATGGATTCCCGGCGCAGGCACAGGACTTTTCTTTATAGACCCGGCAATTCCATGCGCTCTTTTGCGTAGGCCCATAGTTTTTCCCGCAGCATCTGATTCTGTTCCAAAGTCAGATCCGGATCCAGTTTCAGTAAGCTTCCTGCCGCTTCACTGGCTTCTTTCAAGATATCCGCATCCTGATAAATGTCTGCAAGTGCAAATTCCATCAAACCACTTTGTCGGATTCCAAACAGATCTCCCGGTCCCCGCAATCTCAGATCCTCTCCTGCAATTTTAAATCCGTCATTGGATTTTACCAGAATCTTCAATCGTTCTTTCGTCTCCTGTACTTCCTGTCCCTGCATAAAAATACAATAAGACTGATGTTCTCCTCTGCCCACGCGTCCGCGCAGCTGATGCAGCTGTGCAAGTCCAAAGCGTTCTGCATTTTCAATCATCATAACGGTAGCATTTGGAACATTGACCCCTACTTCTACCACTGTAGTCGATACGAGAATCTGTATCGCATTTGCAGCAAATTCCTCCATGATTCTGTTTTTCTCCGCCGGTTTCATTCTGCCATGGAGTGCAGCCACTTTCATATCTTCCGGCATAATCTGTGACAGGCGTTTTGTGTAATCCAGCACATTCTCCGCATCCAGCCCTTCACTTTCTTCTACCATAGGACAGATTACATAGACCTGCCGTCCCTGCCGGATCTGTTTTTCCATAAAACTATATGCCCTGGGCCGGTATGACACATCCACCACACAATTTTTAATTGGCAACCGCTTTGCCGGTAATTCATCCACAACGGAAATGTCCAGATCCCCGTAAAGAATAATGGCAAGAGTTCTGGGAATCGGGGTTGCACTCATGACCAGTACATGAGGTCTTTCCCCTTTCTTTGACAGATTTTCTCTCTGGTTCACCCCGAAACGATGCTGTTCATCAGTCACTACAAGCGCCAGATTGTCATAAACTACCTTTTCCTGAATCAACGCATGGGTTCCGATTACCAGTTTTGCCTGACCGGATTGTATTTTTTCATAAATTTCCCGCTTTTCTTTTCCTTTCACGGAACCGGTAAGAAGCACCGTCTCATAATCCAGATGCTGTTCATGCAGAAGCTTTTTCAAAGATTCAAAATGCTGGGCGGCAAGCACTTCTGTAGGTACCATAAGTGCCGCCTGATATCCATTGGCTGCTGCCAGTATCATGGCAAGAAATGCAAGAATGGTTTTTCCGCTTCCCACATCTCCCTGAACCAGACGGGACATAAGTGTATGTCCTGTCATATCCTTTTCCATTTCACTCCATACACGTTTCTGGGCATTGGTAAGAGGATACGGAAGATTCTCAATGACTGTTTCCGTTTCCCATACCGGTTTTATAGAGAAATGATTCACAGTATCTTTTGTTTTTTCCTTCATGATACCTACCGCAAGAACAAAGAAAAGAAATTCATCAAACACAAGACGTCGTCTTCCAATTAACATACTTTCCCTGTTTTCCGGAAAATGAATCTGTGAAACTGCATAATTGTATTCTGCCAGATGATAATAATTCCGGAATTCCTCCGGAAGATATTCCCGACGAATCTCACTTTCCTCCAGTACCTGATGCATAACTTTAATGACTGCCTTATTGGTAAGCCCTTTAGTAAGCCCATATACAGGAATCAGGGTATGCAGCATTTCCTCATACCGGGCAGGTGTGAAAATTTCCGGATGTTCCATGAGCATCTTTCCCTTTTTTTCCGTCACAGTTCCTCGAAATACATAATATCCTCCAGGAAGTAAGGTATTTCTCAGAAATGGCATATTATACCAGATCAGATCTAGCTCGCCGCTCTCATTCCTGACTTTTGCTGTGATCACAGTCATCCTTCCTGTATTTCTCACACCTGTTTTTCCTGCCATTTGTCCCGCGACAGCCGCTTTTTTCCCGGGTACAAGCTTTCCGATTTCTTCCGGCTTTCTATATTCTTCATAATCTCTGGGGTAATACCGAAGTAAATCTCCCACTGTCTCAATCCCCAGTTTCTGAAACAGCTTTTCCGTTTTTTCTCCGATTCCTTTTAATGTACGAATTGACTCTGCATCTTTCATAATTCCAATTTAAAATAAGAGGTGCCTGACACCGGCACCTCTTTTTGTCTCCTGATTATTCTACGGATACCACATAATAATAAATGGGTTGTCCGCCTTCATTTACTTCCACATCAAAATCCGGATATCTCTCTTCCAGCTTTTCTCCCAGTCTGTGGGCATCTTCATCCTTCACATCCGCACCATAATACACACTGATAATCTCAGATTCTTCATCAACCATAGCATCTACGGTTTCCAGAGTGATTCCCTCCAGTTCCTGTCCTACTGCAAGAATTCCATGATCTCCGATTCCCATAAAATCTCCCTGATGAATTTCTTTTTCATCGATTCGTGTATCACGAACTGCATAGGTAATCTGTCCGGTTTTCACGTTTTCAATGCATTCCAGCATCTCTTCTGTATTCTGTTCAATGGTCTTTTCCGGCACATAATTAATCATTGCAGTAATGCCCTGAGGGATGGTCTTCGTTGGGATTACAATAATATTTCTGTCTTCTGTCAGATCTCTTGCCTGATTTGCTGCAAGAATAATGTTCTTATTATTCGGGAAGATAAAAATATTCTTTGCATTCACTTTCTCGATTGCCTGCAGAACATCTTCTGTACTTGGATTCATGGTCTGTCCGCCTTCGATCAGATAATCCACACCAAGATCACGGAAAATACCGCCCATACCTTCGCCTACAGACACAGAAATAAATCCTACCTCTTTCTCCGGCTCCTGTTCTTTCTGCATAGCTGCCATTTTTTCCGCTTCTTTAATGACTTTTTCATGATGTTCCAAACGCATGTTGTCGATCTTCATTCTGGAAAGCTGTCCAAAAGTAAGCGCTTTCTGAATTGCAAGGCCCGGATCGTTGGTATGTACATGTACCTTAACGATCTCATCATCTGCCACTACAACAAGAGAATCTCCAATAGACATCAAAAACTCTTTGAAAGCATGTTCGTCTTTTTCAGTGAACGCTTTTTCCAGCATAATGATAAACTCTGTACAATATCCGAATTTAATATCACTTTCTTCCGCAGGTGCAGGTTTTACCATACCGGAAGCTTTCGGTGCTTCGAAATCCATGCTGATTTCTTTGCCAAGATAACCATCGTATGCCCCCCGCATAACCTCCAGCAATCCCTGTCCGCCGGAATCCACAACACCTGCCTCTTTCAGAACGGGCAGCATGTCCGGAGTCTGTGACAATACCTTATCTGCATAAGCAATGACCTCTTCGAAAAACGTATTCAGATCTTTACAGTCCTCTGCAATTTCCTCTGCCTTCACTGCTGCACCCTTGGCAACCGTAAGAATCGTTCCTTCTTTTGGTTTCATGACTGCTTTATAAGCAGTCTCCACACCCTTTTCAAATGCTTTTGCAAATGTAGGCGCATCAATTTCATCGTATTGCTCGATTACTTTCGCAAATCCTCTCAGAAGCTGAGAAAGAATCACACCGGAATTTCCTCTGGCTCCTCTTAAAGAACCGGAAGAAATCGCCTTTGCCAGCATTTTCATAGATGGATCGGTAAGTGCATTCACCTCAGAAGCAGCCGCCAGAATCGTAAGTGTCATGTTAGTTCCCGTATCCCCATCCGGTACAGGAAATACATTTAATTCATTTATCCATTCTTTCTTAGCCTCCAGATTTCTGGCACCTGCCAGAAACATCCTGCCAAGCATCTTCGCGTCAACGGTATTGGTATTCAAAACAAGTCTCCTCCTTAATTAATCAATTACTCTTACACCTTCAACAAGAATATTAATCTTTTCTATTGTCAGGCCGGTAAATTCTTCCACTTTGTATTTCACATTGCTGATCAGATTGTCTGATACGGCGGAAATGCTCACACCATACGCAACGATCACATGAAACTCCAGTGTAACTTTATTATCGGCAATCGTAACATTGATTCCATGTTTCAGGCTGTCTCTCTTAAGGAGCTTTACAAGCCCGTCTTTCATACTCACAGCAGCCATACCGACGATACCAAAACATTCTACCGCTACACTGCCTGCATAAGTTGCAATCACATCTGTATCAATTGTAATTTTTCCTAACCCTGTATCCACAAGTCCTTCCATGCACGGACACCTCCATACCTTTTTATACGAATATTCTATCATATCTTTTACGAAAACGAAATAATAATTTAAAAATTTTATATTTTTACTTGCAAAATAGACAGTCATCTGTTAAAATAACTATTGTTGTGAGTTTGTATACACGGACTTATTTTAATTCAAGGAGGTGCTACCATGGCAAAGTGCGCAATTTGTGAAAAAGGTGCTCATTTCGGAAATAATGTGAGCCATTCTCATAGAAGATCAAACAAAATGTGGAAATCCAACATTAAATCCGTTAAAGTGAAAACAGAAAACGGAGCTGCTAAAAAAATGTATGTTTGTACTTCCTGCTTAAGAAGCGGCAAAGTTGAAAGAGCGTAATCACGTAGAGATTGAGAGTCTGGTTATCCAGACTCTCTTTTTTATTCGATCAAATGACTCCTGATCCACCCGCTGCGATGATTTTAACGGCAAAACAGATTATATCCAATCAGCATGCAGAGGGCTGCAAAAACCACCAGAAGAAAACATTTGGGAAAAATCAGGGCAAGAAAGATCCCTACTCCCATCCAGAACAACAAAAATCCCAACAGTCGACTCACGATGCTCTCTTTCCCTTTTTCTTTTACTATATGCAGAAAGCCGCCGCAAATGTACATTCACGACAGCTTTTTCTTCAGTCTTCCTCTGCCATTTCCGCCGCAACAGCTTCCACAGCTTTTTCTACGGTATCTTCTTTCTCTTTTTCTCCGTCTTTTTTATCCATAAAACGGTTCAGAAAATCCGGAACCATATCCAGGATTTTTGTCAGTCCATCCTGATTTTTAATATTTACCAGTTTTGTTGTTCCGTTTGAAATGACAAGTACGGCACTTGGAGAAATTTTCCCTCCCATTCCGCCGCCGCCATGATTTTTTTTATCTTCGGAAAAGGCTCCTGCTCCTACCCCAAAAGACACATCCACAAATGGAAGGATAATGGTATCTCCTACCGTAATTGCTTCACCTACAACGGTTTTTGTGGTAATAAAGCTGTCCATCCCTTTAAAGAGAGATTCCACAGTGCTCTTAAAATTATTTTCTGACGCCATTTGATTTCCTCCTTAATCTTAATGCCTGATTTTTTTCCATAATGTTTTTATATGGGAATTTCTGAATGTCCGCCAGGCGACGCCTGCAAACAGGGCTCCCCGGATTCTTCCACGGAATTCCACTTTTCCTTCCAGAATCTTCCGATCAAAGTAAGGATAAAGAGAAAAGCTTTTTCCATAGAGGGGATAACAGATGCCGGCCACTGCCAGAATCTGTCCCGTAAGCGCAGGATCTTCGCATCCAAAACGAATCTCTCCTTTTATTTTCCCCGGACGGATATGCAGGAAAATCTTTTTACATTCTCCCACCAAAAATGTTTTTGCCTCACGAAAGGACTCGGAATCCAGCATATTTTTGGTTTGTTTTATTTTATCACAGATTTTTTTGACTGTTAACCGGAAATTCCGGAGTGATTTTAAGATTCTGTCTGGCCAGGAAAGCAGTTTCCGTATACGGGAGTTCGCTTTCTTTTTTTCTGTTTTTTCTGCTTTTTCTGTTTTTTCGATCGTCTCTTCTGTTTTCTTTTCTTCCTCCAAAGAGGTTTTTACTGGTTTCTCTTCCTGGGAAACAGGCACTTTTGCCGTTGTCTTTTCGCTCTTTTTGTTTTTTTTCTTTTTTCTGTTTTCCAAAATTCCTTTTAATTTTTCAAGAGGAATTCCAAAAATACGGACAGAAAGCTTCCATTCTTTCCTGTCTGATCCGTAACTTCCCCGAAACCAGATTAGATGAAACAGCCAGGAGACTGTAATTTTTCCCTCGTATCCATCCGCATCTTTGTATCCTTTCCCGTAATAACGGACAGGAACAAACAACAAAGAAAAAAACAGGAGCAGGAAAAGTCCCAGAACTGCCAGAAGCAGAATTCCGATTATTTTTAGTATACCCAGAATTATATGTATCAGCATTCTTTACCACCCGTTATTTTCTGTGATTCTTGAAAAAGCAGCCAGTTCCTGATTTCCATTCTGCCTGTATCTGCATACACCTCTTCTGCGATTTTCTGCACGATTTCCACTGCTTCTTCATAGCCTGCACCCAGACCGACAATCATAGGACAGCTTTCCCGAAGGATCTTCTGCATCAGTTGATTGGCAGAGATAATCTCAAGAGAATTTTCAGGATTGACTGCAAGAGTCACCAGATAAACATCCAGGACTCCTGCACCGTGATTGATTTTTTTTATCAGCTTTTTTGCTTTCTTTTCTGCATTATGACCAATATACAGATTCCTATACCATTTCAACATAAATTTTCCACAATCCGTTTCTATTATTTCAGTCTGCGTTCAATGGCATGGATTACGGATTCCAGCACTTTAATCCGTGCATAATATTTATCATTTCCTTCTACAATGATCCAGGGTGCATAGGAAGTGGAAGTGCGGACGATCATTTCGTTTACTGCTTCCTCATATTGATCCCATTTTTCCCGGTTTCTCCAGTCTTCCTCTGTGATTTTCCACTGTTTTTCCGGATTTGCCATCCGTTCTTTAAAGCGACGTTCCTGCTCATTTTTATCAATGTGCATCCAGAATTTCAGCACGATCGCACCGGAGTGCGCCAGATGCGATTCCATGTCATTGATTTCTTTGTAAGCTCTCTGCCATTCTTCTCTGGAACAGAATCCCTCGATTCTTTCTACCATAACTCTTCCATACCAGGTTCTGTCAAAAATAGCCACATGGCCGGCCTTCGGCATATTTTCCCAAAAGCGCCACAGATAGTGATGATTTTTCTCCACAGAGGAAGGTGCAGCCGTTGGATTTACCACATATCCTCTCGGATCCATGCATTCCGTCAGACGTTTGATGGCTCCGCCTTTTCCTCCCGCATCCCATCCTTCAAATCCCAGGACTACCGGAATGCGTCTTCTGTACAGTTCACTGTGAAGCATGGACATTCTGCTCTGCAGTTTTTCCAGTTTTTGCTTGTATTCCTCTTTTGTATAAGCCAGCGAAAGATCTGCTTTACTCAATACAGAAGACTCCAGAAGCGTAACCATTTCTTCTGTCTTTTCCTTTTCTTTTGACTGGCTGGCTTTCTTCTGTTTGACTTCTTCGATTTTATCCTGCATCTGCCGGATGACCGATGCATAGATTTTTACAGTAGCGAACCGTCTGTCTGTGGCCTCTATAATCGTCCATGGTGCACATTCGGTTTCCGTGTGTTCCAGCATCTCCTCTGCCATATCTTTGTAGATTCCGTACTCTTTATTTCTCTGCTGATCTTCCTTACTGACTCTCCATGCCGTTTCCGAAGAATCCATCAGCTTATCAAACCGTTTTTTCTGTTCTTTTTTACTGATATGCATAAAAAATTTAATCAATACCGCTCCATCATCGGTCAGGGTTCGCTCAAAGGTATTGATTTCCTGATACGCATACATCAGTTCTTCTCTGGAAATCTTTTCTTCGAAACGATCCACAGACACTCTGCGGTACCAGCTTGTGTCAAAGATTGCAATCCTTCCTTTTTCCGGTGTCTTTGTCCAGAAACGCCACAAGAACGGATACATGCTTTCTTCTTTTGTCTCTTCCTTAATTGCAAAAACTTTAAATCCTCTTGGATCCAGCGGATGAATCAGTTTATTAATCTGTACTCCTTTTCCGGAAGCATCAAATCCCTCAAACACGATCAGTACAGGAATCCCCAGTTCCTTGCACTCCCTTTGCAGTCTGGCAAGACAAGGTTCCAGTACTTCCATTTTCTCCTTGTACGCTTCTTTCCCCATTGCTTTTGTCAAATCAATCTGTTCCAACATAGCCAAAACCTCCTCCGTTTTGTTTTTTATAGCACAGAAGAGACTGGAAATTCCAGTCTCTTCTAGCGTTTGTTTGAAAAATCACCCGAATCAAATTTCTAGAAATACTTCCTGTTTCCCCACAGATTTGCTTTCTTCAAATCCAGGTACTCATTATAAGCTTTTTCCAAAATCTGCTTCTCATTTGAAAATCGTAAAAGATGGTAAGCTTCATGGAATTTATAAAAGCCGGAATCTACAAAATATTCCTCTCTCTGCGGTTTGCTATAATAGCTGTTTGCAGACATAAGATACCAGTGAACATCCTTCTCTACCGTATCTTCGGGCACACAAAAACTATACTGGCTCTTTCCCACATATTTGATTATGTTCGCCGTAACACCTGCTTCCTCCCTCACTTCTCTGAGTGCTGTGTCTTTATAGTCCTCTCCTTCTTCCACTGTCCCCTTTGGCAGCACCCATCCTTCATATTTGTGTTTGTAGGATTTGTACAAGGTCAGTATTTTTCCGCGATATATTACCACCCCGCCACAGCTCGTTGCTTCGATCATTTTGCAAGTCCTCCTGTTAAACCCCTTTTTCGGGTCAGCGTTGTGTTTCATTAATATCAGTATACCTCTTTTTACGAACCTGCGCAAGGTTATCTTTTAATAATAATACTCGTTGAAAATTTCGTGGGCAATGGGCACTGCAACGGAACTTCCGGTTCCAGCCCCCTCCGCGATGACTGCAACTACGATTTCCGGTTCTTCCATACCGGCAAATCCCACAAACCAGGAATGGGTCTGAATACTTCCGTCACTGCCATAATATTCTGCAGAACCGGTCTTTCCTCCTGCGGAATAATTCTCTGTGCTGAGGGAAGAAGCCGTACCTTCTGTGACAACTGCTTCCATCAATTCTTTGAGCGTATTTGCCTCTTCCTTTGTCATAAGGCTTTTATATTCCGACGGCTCATAAGACTTCACAACATCCCCGTTTACATTCTGTACCTGCTCCATATAATATGGTTTCATCAGAACTCCGTCATTGGCAATGGCACTTACGATCAGGGCCATATGCATAGGCGATACCAAAGTATTTCCCTGACCAATGGAAGTCTGCATCAGCAGCGGATTTCCAGGATGATCGCCCAGTTCAAATTTACTTTTTGCATAATTGATCGATACGGGCAGCTTATTATTAAACAACAGGCTTTCTGCGGTTTCTGTCAGCTTCTTCCCACCCAGATTCAGACCAATCCGGGCAAATGCACTGTTACAGGATTCTGCAAACGCACTTCGGAAATTCTCCGTGCCATGTACCTCTCCCCCATAACAAGTGATCGTATGGTCATCTACCGTAATTCCACCCTGACATTCATAAGAGAACCCGTCCAACGTCCCTTCACTGCGCAGATAAGAAAGAGCTGTTACAATCTTAAAAACCGATCCCGGCGGATAAGCGCCCTGTGTTGCCCGGTTCAAAAGACTGCTGTTGGAAGCATCTCCTGTAAGATATTCCCAGTCCTGGGCTACGGTGTTGGGATTGAAATCCGGTTTACTCACCATCGCAAGCACAGCTCCTGTTTTCGGATTCAGAGCAACGACTGCTCCACGATTCTGTCCCAATGCTTCATAAGCCCGTTTCTGAAGGGACACATCCAGCGTCGTCACCACGCTGTCCCCCAGATTTTTCTCTTCTTTCATTTCATTTTTCACCTGATTGAAGTATCCGTCATGGGAAGTCATCAGCTGAAAATTTGCAAGCGATTCCAGTCCGTTTTTTCCGTTTGCGTCGTACCCTACAATATGCGCAAACATATTTTCATAAGGATAGATCCTGGTCTCACTTCCATCCCCATTGACCTGTGTATAGGCAAGGGTCTCTCCTGTGGAAGCCAGGATACTTCCTCTTACTACCCGGTCTTCAAACTGGTTTTGGCGGGTATTATAAGGACTGCTGATCACGCTGTCCTTCTTTTCCACCTCAAAATAAATCATATACACAATCAGAGAAAGAAAAATACCTACAAAGAAATAACTAACGATTGCATATTCTCTGTTTCTTGCTCTTTTTGCTTTTTTTTCTTTTTTTGTGCGCGCTTTTTCTTCCTGCAGGCGTCTTTTTTCATCTTGCTGCCTGCGCTTCTCTTCGTTTCTGCTTTTCAAGTTCTTCATCCTCGTCTTCTCTTAAAATATACAGTCCCTGAATGATAGCAAGCATCATAATGGTACTCAGAACAGAACTTCCTCCATAGCTGACCAGGGGAAGTGTAATACCTGTCATAGGAATAAACTTGGTTACACCACCTATGGTAAGAAATACCTGGAAAGCATATTCTGTACCAAGTCCAAGCGCTATCAGTTTATAAAACGGTTTCTTGATCTGAAGTGATATGTTCACAACCAGAAGGAACATGCTCATACAGATCAGAATCAGACACATGGCAAACAAACCGCCCAGTTCCTCACAGATGGCTGCAAACATATAGTCCTGCTTTACAAAAGGAATCATACCCGGGGATCCCTGGCAAAGTCCCATGCCAAACAGACCACCCGTACCGATTGCAAACAGTCCCTGCACAATCTGATATCCGGAACTTTCATAAACTGAAAACGGATCCTTCCATGCAACTACCCTTTGCCGCACATGACTGAACAGGAAATAAGCAATGACTGCTGCCATGGTTCCGGAACCAAGTCCGGCCAGCAGATACAGCGGTTTCTTGGTTGCAACATAAAGCATGACCACATAAGTAATAAAAAATACAACCGCACTTCCAAGGTCTCTGGAAAGTACCAGGATCAGGACATAAAAAGCTGCAATAGCTGTCGTGGTCACATGATCCTTGAACTCTGCTTTTTTCTTATAAAGCCTGCAGGCAACAAAAAATACAAAAATAATCTTTACAAATTCCGAAGGCTGAAAAGCAAATCCACCCAGAGAAATATTGATTTTTGCACCGTTTACATTTTTACCCAGAACCAGAACCACCAGCAAAAGCAACAGTCCTGTTCCTGCATAAAACCAGGTCAGTTTATTCAGGAAACGCATTTTCCGTATCATGACCGGAATAACCATGGCAATCACCGTAGCTACCACTACAATCTGAAACTGTCGGATGGCAGATTCCAGATCCAGTCTGGACAACATAATAAAACCAATGGACAACAGCATACACATATGATTCAGAAGAAGCAGCGATGCTTTTTTATAGAAAATCCGATATAAAATCTGCACTACAATAAAATAAATCAGCTGAGCGCCAAAGAAATAAATTATGTTGATTTCTTCTTTCTTCAAAAAAATCACAAGAAAAGCCATAAAATCCATAAAGAAAATCAGCATCAGCTGTTTTCGGAGAATATACTGCTTATCTTCCTCTCTCTTATACCCAAATACAGTAAAACTTTCCAGTGTATATAAAGTTGCCAGTATCAGAAGAAAATATCTGGAAAGGGTAACAATTAAATTAATCAATCTCTCACCTACTCTACACCCCGTTTGAAATGTCCTTTGGTAAAGGCAGGCATTTCATCGGGTATTTTTTTCTTTTTCTTGTACACATCTAAAAACAGATCCAGGATCTGTCCCGTTTCCGTCCTGTCTTCTATCGTAAAATTCATGCGAAGATGACGGATATTCATCTTATGAATTTTGTCCCGCTCAGAAAGCAATCCGGCAGGAATGCTGTTATAAATCACATTATAGCAAAAGGGGCACACCGTTTTTGTCGGAAATTCATTGCCATACCGGTCTCTCAATTGTATCCTACCAGATTCTTTCTGACATTTGTTATAAGTTTTCTTAAGGCATTGTGCAGAAATCATCATAGGATAGTATCCATAAACCAGAAGTTCACTTCCCTTTGGATCTCTTCTTCGGATTTCTCCTTCATTGAGCTCCAGTGGAATGGTTGTTCGTTTCACTCCCAGATGATCCAGAAATCCTTTGGCTGTATCATTCATCGAATAAACACTGAAATCGCAGACCACTTTATGCAGCAGATGTTTCTTTTTGAATAATCCAAGACTCTCCAGATTTCGCACAAGAAACCCATCCAAACAGTCCGCTGTACAAAAGATCGCCTCTTCTGCCTGCTCCAGGGTCTTGTTTCGCAGCACATAAGGCATAGTCAGATAGCATTCTTTTCCACTTCCATGAATAAATTCTGACATATATCGTATTTTCTCCGGAATGGAATCCCCCCATACCAAAGACAGATCAAAACAGATGCCATCTACGCCCTTTCTCACTGCTGCTTCTTTGATCTGATCCCAGGTTTCTGCTGCTACATATAAGTGCATCGCTTCCTGACTTTCTTCTTCCTCCTCGGCCGATCTGATTGTCTGTCTCTTGGGAAGTTCTCGAAAATAAGATTCCAGACAAGTCTGCCCAAGAGCAGCAAGTCCATCTCTTCGCAGTTCGTTCAGACTCTGCATGGACAAAAATCCCTGTTCGTCTGTTTGAATATCCAGTTGCTCAAAAACAAACGGTGTATTCCCGGTCTTTTCCATCTGTTTTCGAATCCGTTCTTCTGATAAAGGCTGTTTCATGGCCGGTTCTACTACCGCTCCCTGTACCTGTACATGATGCGTACCATACTCCAGATCCAGAATTGCCGGACTTCCTGCATATAAAATCAGGCTTCCGTATATTTTTTCCTGCAGTTTTTTATCGGTATATTCTTTTTTCAGGGTATCAAACAAAGCTTCATTTCGGATCCGGACACCTTTTTCTCTGTTTTCCTGCTGCTTCCGGTTCTGGATCGCAACCATCTCACGGCCATTATGCTGCTTGTAATATCCGGTACTGAAACCGTCCCGCTGATACAGTTCCAGTAATTCTTCCTTGTCTTCTTTTTCCACAGAATAATTTTGGGGATTTCTTTCATAGCGGTCCAGGTATTTCCGGTAAATTCTCGTAACTCCCGCGGCATATTCCGGTTTTTTCATCCGTCCTTCGATTTTCAAAGAATATACCCCTGCTTCCAGAATCTCCGGCAAAAGTTCAATCGTGCACATATCTTTCAGACTGAGTGGATATTCTTCTTTTCTGCTGCTGATTTTTTTTCCTTCCTGCAAAACCTGATACGGCAGACGACAAGGCTGGGCACAGCGCCCACGATTCCCGCTTCTGCCTCCCAGCATACTGGAAAACAGACACATACCGGAATAGCTGTAACACAAAGCTCCATGAATAAAGCTTTCGATTTCCACCCCTGTCGTATCATAAATGTGACGTATCTCTCCCAAAGACAATTCCCGTGCGGTTACGATTCTGGATGCACCGGCCTCTTTCAGCAATCCGGCGCCCTGAGCACCGGTTACCGCCATCTGTGTGCTTGCGTGAATGGGAAGATCCGGAAATTCTGTCCGTATAAATTCCAAAACGCCCAGATCCTGCACGATCACTGCATCCAGTCCCCGTTCATAAAAAGGTGCCAGATACTCATAAAGCTGCTGCTGAAGTTCCCGGTTCTTCAACAATGTATTCACAGTCAGATACAATTTTTTTTCATGAAGATGTACATAATCAATGGCTTCCTTCAATTCTTCCTCTGCCGGATTTTTTGCATAAGCTCTTGCACCAAATAAGGTGCCTCCCATATAAACCGCATCTGCTCCTGCAGCAACTGCAGCATGCATTCCTTCCACAGATCCTGCCGGAGCCAGTAATTCTGTTTTCATAGCCTCTCATCCTTTCTGTTTCCGATGACAGAAAAAGGGCGTGTCTCACTACAAAGCGCGCCCTCTTTTCACCGGACTCTTCCTGCTGCTGCTTATTTCAAAAGCTCATTCAGTTCCTGTTCCAGTTCTTCAATCTTCTTTTGTAATCGTTCCAACTGTTCATTTTTCAATGCCGCATCTTTTCTGAAATTTTCCAGCTGTACCTGACTGCTGATCAGATCATGTTTCAAATCATACATCTCTCTGTCTTTGGCTTCCAGATCTTCCTCAAAAATTTCCGCCTGACGCTTTGCTTTAAAATAGTCATCCGCCACATTCAGACTCAGAAGTGTGTGCTTTGTCTCTACAGACTGCCGGTTATACCCCGGCAATTCTCCCAGTTCAGTCATTTTATTATTTATGTAATAGGCAACCTTCTGCAGATATTCTTCACTTTCATATCCACCAAGTGTAATGACCTTTCCTCCGATCAACACCTGTGCTGTATTTTTTACTGCCATACCTGGCCCTCCCGCTTTTTCTTTTGATGTTTCTCTCATTGTCTATTATAATCGAAATACGCAGAAAAACAACCATTATTTTTTTACAGCACGGATTCCGCATCCAGACCCAGATGTTTGTATGCCAGTTCACTGGCTACTCTTCCCCTTGGAGTTCTCAGGAGAAATCCATTTTTGATCAGATACGGTTCATATACATCTTCTATGGTTCCGGAGTCCTCTCCAATAGCTGCTGCCAGGGTATCCAGTCCGACCGGTCCGCCCGCAAACCGCTGTATAATGGTATTCAAAATCATCCGGTCCGTCTGATCCAGTCCATATTTATCCACTTCCAGCAGATCCATGGCAAACTCTGCCACTTCTCGGGTAATTTTTCCATCATAACGCACCTGTGCAAAATCCCGAACCCGTTTTAAAAGTCGATTTGCAAGTCGCGGCGTCCCTCTGGAACGCTTTGCCATTTCCATTGCACCGGCCTGATCAATTTCCACTCCAAGCACAGCTGCGGAATGCATGATAATCTTCTTCAACTCTTCTTCTGTATAAAATTCCAGATGATGAACCACACCGAAACGGTCACGAAGCGGTGCGGTCAGAAGCCCCGCTCTTGTTGTGGCCCCTACCAGTGTAAATTTTGGAAGATCCAGACGGATCGAACGGGCTGCTGTCCCTTTCCCGATCATAATATCAATGGCATAATCCTCCATGGCAGGATAGAGAACTTCCTCTACCTGCCGGTTCAGTCTGTGAATTTCATCTACAAACAACACATCATGTTCCTGAAGATTATTCAGAATCGCAGCCATCTCTCCCGGCTTTTCGATGGCAGGTCCGCTGGTCACTTTCATACGTACCCCCATCTCATTCGCAATAATCCCGGCCAGAGTGGTCTTTCCAAGTCCCGGGGGGCCGTAGAAAAGCACATGATCCAGTGCATCCTTTCTCTGCCTGGCCGCTTCGATATATACTTTCAGATTGTTTTTCGCCTTTTCCTGTCCGATATAATCATCCAGAAACTGCGGACGCAGACTGCTTTCGGACCGCAAATCTTCTTCTGTTACATCTGTAGTAATGATTCTTTTCTCCATATTCTTCTCTCACTAAATACTCATATTTTTCAATGCCAGTTTTAAGATTGTCTCCACACTCATATCTGGTGTCACCGCAATCTGTTTCACTGCCCGCAATGCTTCACTGCCGGAATATCCAAGTGCAGTCAATGCCTCTGCCGCTTCTTTTCCGGCATCCATCTGGTCATGTTCTGCCGGCAGGATCTCCTGGCTTACCTGCTCACGCTTTCTTTCAAAAGCATCCTCCAGAGAAATCTTATCCTTCAATTCCAGAATCAGCTTCTGTGCAGTCTTCTTGCCGATTCCCGGCGCTTTCGACAGTGTTTTCACATCATCTGCAAGAATTGCAAAACGCAGCTCGTCTGCACTCAGACCGGACAAAATTCCAAGAGCAGCCTTCGGTCCGATTCCGTTGACTCCAAGAAGAAGCCGGAACGTTTCCAGATCATCTTCTGTGAGAAAGCCGAAAAGCTGCATGGCGTCTTCTCTTACATTCAGATGGGTATAAATTTTCACTTCCTGTCCCTTATGCAGGCTTTCCAGAGAAGAAACAGGCATAAGAATATTATACCCCATATTCCCTGCTTCTAATACCAACTTTTCTTCTCCTGTTGCTGCCACATGGCCTTTTATGTATGCGATCATAGAAAATCCTTTCTGTTTATACGTTTTAATACTTCTCCTGCCAGTATTCCCATCAGAAATCCTGCCGCCAGTCCGGCGATCAGAAGGAACGGAAGATAATAAAATAAATTGATATTTTCCACTGCAAAAACAGCCACCAGAATTTGCCCCACATTATGGGCAACTCCGCCGGCCACACTGACGCCACCCGGGGAAAAGTCTCCTTTTTTCTTCAAAAACACCATAACTGCAAGACTGAATGCTGCGCCTGCAAGACTGAACAAAATAGAAAACAGATTTCCGAAAAGAAATCCTGTCACAAAAATCCGGACCAGCGATACCAGTGCCGCTTCTTTCCAGCTAAACTGATACAAAAGAAAAACTGTGACCAGATTCGCCAGTCCCAGCTTGATTCCGGGAATTCCCAAAAATACAGGAAACAAAGATTCCACATATCCAAATAAAATCGCTGCTGCGGAAAAAAGACCAAGGTAAGCCGTTTTTCTCATACGTTTTCGTTTCCTTTCTTAATACGCAATGGTATCGGGTGCATCGGCGCTGATAATTTCCAGAACCACCTGATTTGGAAGACAGACAATAACTCCTCCTTCTCTTGTGATCGTCCACTGATGGATACACAACTGATCCGGACAATCGGCTTTCGTCATCTTCACTTTCTGGTCTTTAATCTGACAGATATTGGTTCCTTCAATAGCAATGATTCTGTCCTTTGAAAGGGAATACGTTCCAAATACTTCTCCGTCAACAGTAATCTGCAAAACGCCTTCCCCGTAAGATCCCAGACCCTTTCCAAAAGAAATCAGCCAGCACAGCGCTGCTGCCAGAAGTACACCGCATATTAAACTTATATCTTTTCTGTTTGGTTTCATTTTTTTATTCTAACATAAGCCTCTGCAAAATGCAAATATATGTTCGTGTTATAGAATACGAAAAAGCAGAAAGCATGAAACTGCATGCTTTCTGCTTTCTATTCTGCCAGAGAAATCCTGCATCCTTCTGTATACCGGATTTCTCCATCCTTCATGACAAAGATTGCTTCCATATCTTCTATGGCCTCAACCATTGTTTTGGCTTTTTCATACCCCATAAGCAAACAGGAGGTGCTCCATCCGTCTCCATCCAGAGATTCTTTTGACAAGATTGTCACCTGAGCAAGATCGGTTGCAGCCGGACAGCCGGTATCCGGATCCAGCACATGATGATACAAAACCCCGTCTTTTTCAAAGTATCTTTCATAAATTCCCGAGGATACCACAGAACTGTCTTTTACTTCCACGTAGGCGCAGATTTCCGCTTCTTCTCCAAAGGGTTTGCGAATCCCGATTTTCCATGGAGTACCTTCTTCCTTTTCTCCTATGGTCAATACATTGCCGCCCAGATTGATCCAGCCTGTTTCGATTCCTTCGGAAACCAGATATTCTTTCAGTCGGTCCGCAATATAACCTTTTGCCAATGCCCCGACATCCAGCATCGTATCCGGATTTTCAAACAGAACCTGATTCGGCTCCTCCAGATGTACCCTCGAAAAATCCACGTTTTCAAGCGCACTTTGCAGATCCTGTTCCAACGGAATCTGTTTGCTGTCTCCTTTGAAATCCCACAGATCCGAAAGAGGGGCTACGGAAAGATCAAATTTTCCGTCTGTCCTGTCATAACAGGCTTTCCCGTAAGAGAACAGCTGAAACAGGTCTTCCGACACCTGTACTTCCTGTGTATCCCGGTGGTTCAGCTGATACAGCTCACTGTCCTCTCTGGTCCGGCTGAAGATTTTTTCATACTTCTCACACATGGACCAGCATGCTTCCAGCAGCTTTGTGCCCCTGTCTTCCTCTTCCAGAATCTTTATAGAAATCATGGTATCAAAGAAGAAACCATTCTTTGACACCATTTCTTTTTTCTCCTGATTACAGCCGGATAAAAGGCTGATCACCAGAAGAAACAGGATTGCAATGGAAAGATACCGTTTTAAAAGATACACTTTCTTGTACATACTTCTTTGCACTTTCCACATCCGGTACATTTTTCTTTGTCCACATGTGCTACATTGTCTGTAACGGTGATTGCTCCGGAAGGACAGTTTTTTTCACATTTCTTACAGCCGATACAGCCTGCTTTACATGCAGCCATGACCTCTTTTCCTTTGTCTTTGGAACTGCACTGTACTTGTGGCTGTCCGTAAGGAATAATCTCGATCAGACGTTTCGGACATTCTGCAACACATTTCCCACAGGATTTACATTTTTCACTGTCAACCTTCGCAATTCCGTTCACAATATGGATCGCATCAAACGGACAGACTTTTACGCAGTTTCCAAAGCCAAGACATCCATAGCTGCAGGATTTGGCTCCGCCGCTCTGCATCAGATTGACCATTTTACAGTCTCTCTCTCCTGCATAATCATAAAGAGAAAAGGTCTGTTCACAATCTCCTTTACACTTGACAAAAGCAGTGGTACGCACCGCCTCGCCAACTTCTTCTCCCATGACTTCTGCAATTTTCGCTGCAACCGGTGCACCGCCTACCGGACAGGCATTGATGGGTGCTTCTCCCTTTGCAATTGCCGCTGCCAGACCATCACAGCCCGGATAACCGCATCCACCGCAGTTATTTCCCGGAAGCTGTTCTCTGACTGCCACTTCTTTTTCATCTACTTCCACAGCAAATTTCTTTCCTGCAAGTCCGAGGAACACTCCGATAAAGAGGCCCACACCACCTACTAAAACTGCTGCAATTACAATTCCTGTAATCATAATCTGTGCCTCCTTAGATAATACCGGAGAAGCCAAAGAATGCAATGGCCATCAGTCCGGCTGTCAGTAATACCATAGGAAATCCCTGGAAATATTTCGGTATTTTGTTATATTCCATTTTTTCACGCAGACCTGCCATGAGAACAATCGCAATCGTAAATCCCACTGCTGTGGCAAATCCATTCACTGTACTCTGAATGATCGTGTACTCTTTCTGCACGTTGATCACTGCAACACCAAGAACGGCACAGTTGGTCGTAATCAGTGGAAGATAGACACCCAGACTCTGATACAGTGCAGGCATCGATTTTTTCAGGAACATTTCCACAAACTGCACGAGTGCCGCTATTACAAGGATAAATACGATCGTCTGCAGGAACTGCATATTAATACGCGGATTTGCAAGCAGATACTTGTAGATCAGACTGGTCACAAAAGAGGACAGCGTGATAACGAAAATAACTGCACCGCCCATACCTGCTGCTGTTTCAATTTTCTTGGATACGCCAAAGAACGGGCACAGTCCAAGGAACTGACTCAATACTACGTTATTTACAACTGCAGCACTGATTCCAATAATCAATAATTCTTTCATTGTACCCCTCCTCCTTTATTTCTTCACTTCTGTATTATCATAAAATTTTCCACTGCAGGACTTGTTGCTGCAGGATGCACAGGCCCCTTCCATGCAGTGTACCGGATGCCGTTCTTTTTCCGGCTTCTTTTCCTGCATCTTTGCACGAATCGCAGCCAAAAATGCCAGTACAAAGAAAGCACCAGGAGCCAGGATAAAAATGGTAGCCGGTTCATAAGCTTCCGGCATTACCTGGATCCCAAAGAGGGTACCAGCTCCGATCAGTTCACGGAAGGAAGCAAGAATGGTGATGGAAAGGGTAAAACCAAGTCCCATACCGATTCCGTCAAAGATGGAAGAAACCGGACCGTTTTTGGAAGCATACGCCTCCGCTCTTCCCAGAATAATACAGTTTACTACGATCAGCGGGATATAAATACCCAATGCATCGTAAAGAACCGGAATAAATCCCTGCAGGAGCAGCTGCACCATAGTAACAAAGGATGCAACAATTACAATATAAGCAGGCATACGTACTTTATCCGGAATCACATTACGCAAAAGCGAAATAAAGAGATTGGACATCATAAGTACGACCGTTGTTGTAAGTCCCATACCAATACCATTGATTGCCGCAGTGGTAACTGCCAGTGTCGGACACATACCAAGCACAAGGACAAAAGTAGGATTTTCCTTGATAATTCCGTTATACAAACGTTCCACAGGTGTGTTAGCTTTCATCCTATTCTCCCTCCTTTACATAGCGAAATGCACATAAGCCTGCATTTACACCACCGGTCACAGCCTTGGAGGTAATGGTTGCTCCACTGAGGGCATCGATTTGATTGTCCTGCGCCGCACCGGACTTGGTGACTTCCAGACTTTCCACATTTTTGTCTTTAAACTGATTTTTAAACGCATCTTTGGTTGCATTCATACCAAGACCTGCAGTTTCGCCAATGCTTAAGATTTCAATCCCATTTAAAGTTCCATCACTCTTTACACCCAGTGAAAAAGTAATATCCCCGCCATATCCTTCCGGAGTGGTAATATTAATGGCATATCCAAGAACCTCTCCCTGGGCATCTTTTGCAGTCATCACTTCGTTGATGGTCTGGGTAAATCCGTTTTCTGCCAGATAAGCGGCCAGATCTTCGTCTTCTGCTTCCACCACTGTCTCAAAGGAATCCGCCTCTGAGAAAACTGCCTGATAAGCTTTTGTTTTTGCCTCTTCTTCTTGCTTTGCAATCGGGTCTTTCGTCACCTGATAGACAACACCAAGAAGAAAACCGGCAATCAAAGTGATAATGGTAAGAATCAGGGTATCCTGAACAATTGTGTTTTTCTTCATGATTTCTTACCTCCTTTGCCAAATGCAACCGGCATTGTTACACGTTCAATAAGCGGAACAAGAAGGTTGCAGAATATGATCGCATAGGAAACACCCTCTGCGGAACCACCGAAGATACGGAACAATCCGGTAAACACACCAAGGCAAACACCGTATACCAGCTGTCCCTTCTTTGTGATCGGAGTCGTTACATAATCCGTTGCCATGAACCAGGCACCAAGCATCAGACCTCCTCCCAGAAGATGTGCTGCCAGATAGGAAAGATCAAATCCATGTCCGCCAAACAACAGTACGAATACCGCAAAGCTGCCGATATAAGTCAGAGGAATTCTGCAGTCAATCACTTGGGTTGCCAGAAGGATCGCTGCACCTACAAGGATCGCCAGTGCAGATGTCTCACCGATGGTACCTTTTGTATTTCCGATCAGCATGCTCATCAGGTCTACACTTTCTCCTGCTTTTAATGCAGCCAGAGGAGTCGCACCGGATACGGTATCCACTACATTTCCCCATGCATTTTCCGGTACTGCAAAATTCGTCATTCTTCCGGTAAAGGAAATCAGAAGAAAACATCTTGCACCAAGAGCCGGGTTCATAAAATTCTGTCCCAGTCCTCCGAACAGCTGTTTCACTACAAGAATTGCAAAGATACCGCCAATCACCGGAATCCACCAGGGAGCTGTCGGCGGCAGGTTCAATGCGAGCAGCAGGCCGGTCACGGCAGCACTGCAGTCCTTGATCGTCAGTTTGCTTTTGACAATCTTTTCATAAATTGCTTCCGTAGCCACACAGGATGCCACTGACAGAATAACCAGCAGCAATGCGTGGGGTCCGAAATTGTAAATTCCAAATAATGTTGCCGGCAGCAATGCCAACAGAACTGTCTGCATAATGCTGCTGGTACTCACCTTCGACCTTACATGCGGGGAAGATGATATATGTAGTAAATCACTCATGTTTTTCTCCTCCTATTTGGGCTTTTTACGATTTGCCAGAACAATTTTTCTCATAGACCGGATGGACTGGGTCAGATGACGTTTTGCAGGGCAGATAAAGCTGCAGCATCCACATTCCACACATTCCATACCGTTATTTTTTACAAACCGTTCTTCCTGCCCTTCTTCAGAATAGGTTGCCAGTCTGGACGGAACCAGATGGGCCGGACATCCGCTGACACAGCGTCCACAGTTAATGCAGGCTGTTTCTTCTGCTTCTGTTACAGGGTCTTTTTTCATACAGAGAATCGCGGAAGAAGTCTTCACAACCGGTACATGATAATCATACATCGCAAATCCCATCATCGGTCCGCCGGAGATGATTTTTTCTACCGGTTCTTTCAGTCCGCCTGCTGCCTCGATCAATTCCGCAAAGCTGGTACCTGTCTTCACCCGGAAGTTCCCCGGCTGTGTAATTCCGTCTCCGGTAACCGTTACAATACGGTCTGTAACCGGATGTCCTTCCATAACTGCCCGGTATACGGCACAGACCGTATCCACATTATCTACCACACAGCCGGCATCTGCCGGAAGCATGGAAGAATTGATTTCTCTTCCTGTCACTGCATAAATCAGACAGCGCTCTGCACCCTGTGGATATTTGGTCTTCAAAGGCATTACTTCAATTCTGGACTCATTTCTCACCAGTTCCTGCATAAGAGAGATACAGTCCGGTTTATTGTCCTCAATACAGATACAGCCTTTTGCATGATCAAACAGTTTCAGAATGCATTTCAGTCCTCCGATGACATATTCCGGCTGTTCCAGCAACCGTCTGTAGTCAGAAGTAAGATATGGTTCACATTCTGCTCCATTGACAAGAATATAATCGATTTTCTCCGGTTCTTTTGGGGAGAGTTTTACATGCGTCGGGAAGCCTGCACCCCCCATACCTACGACACCACCCTGCCGGATCCGGTTCAGAATCTCCTCTTTGGAAAGACTGTCCAGAGATTCTGTTTTTTCTTCCGGAATGCTTTCATACTGTCCATCGTTTTCGATGATAATCGCATCCACTTTATTTCCCACATTGTTCAGGACTCTCTTAATTCCCGTCACAGTGCCGGATACAGAAGCATGGATCGGTGCGGATACAAATCCTCCTGCCTCTGCGATCATCTGCCCCGCCAGCACATGATCTCCTTTCTGCACCACAGGTCTTGCCGGGGCGCCAATATGCTGGGATAAAGGATACACCAGTTCTTTCCCCGGAATAAAATCCACTATGGGCTTTTCTTTCGACAGTTCTTTTCCGTCATAAGGATGCACACCACCCTTAAAGGTTAAAAACGCCATTTTTCTTCCTCCTTTTCTCAAATTTGTTCCTATTTTTTACCGGACTTTCTTTCCATATGGTTTCTGAATTCTTTTTTCAGACCAGGGTAGGCATGAATCATACGTTTTTTCACAGGATTGATTTTCTTCCTGATTCCTACATAGCGGTCTTTGAATTCATCCATACGTCTTTCCAGTTCTGTACGTTTTTCTTTGTAGTTTTCCACATACCGTCTTTCTTCCAGCCTGGATGCAAATTCTGCTTTTTTCTCGCTCAGCCGTTCGGAAAGTTCGGAAAGGTTTCCAACTCGAAGTTCTTCCAGTTTGTCTCGGATTTCTTCTCTTGTCTCATAAAGCTTTGTACTGTGGATATAAACAGTCAGCTCTTCCATCATATCCTCCACCTTTGCAAAGGTCTTACTCAGATTGAAAGCAGCTGCGGCAGATGTACCAAAATCCAGTAGATAAAGAATGCTGACTATGGTGATTCCAATCTTACCTGCAGACACCGGATAAAGTCCGGTGATCCATTCCACAAAGGGCTGAAGCACCTGAAACAGCAGAACGGTAAAAACACCCCATGCAAGAGAACAACCAAGACATATGTAACCATGCACATTGAATTTATTGTTGCTATAGTCCCACCAGCGTGTATGGAAGATCGTTTCCATAAGCCATCCAGTCACAAATTCCAGAGCCGTAGCAACGATTACGCCGCCAGCATAAAGGATCAGAAGATTCCGGTCAAAATCTTTTAAGATCAGATAAACACTGACTGCTCCGAAACCGTAAATGGTACACAAAGGACCATTGATAAATCCTCTGTTTACCGGTTTTTTTGATTTTATAGACACATAACAAGATTCCCATATCCATCCCAGAAAACTGTAGATAAAAAACCAGTTTATGATATAATACAAAGAGACTCCTGCAATTTTAAATTCCATATTTCCTCCTTACTTTTTCTCTTATATAATAATATAACATTTTTTCGCGCTTTTAACTAGAAATTTTTAGTAATTTTACGTATTATTTTCAATACAATCGGAAAGGATTTCGTTAATATGCTGACAATCATTTCAGATACCAACTACTTGTGCACAAATTATATTCCCCTGTTTTTTTCTTCCTCCGCAAAAAAGGAATCGTTTCTTTTTTTTGATATTGAAACTACAGGTCTCAATCACAAAAACAGTTTTCTTTCCATGATCGGTGCAGCCGTTCCAAAGGAAGGTGCGATCAAACTGTATCAGTTTCTGGCAGAGAAAGAAACACCCGAAGAAGAACAGGCTCTTTTGCTTGCTTTCACCGATCTTTGCAGAGAAAAAACCGGTTTCATACACTTTAACGGCTCCACTTTTGACTTGCCTTATCTCCGTCACAAATATCGGGAATACGCGATGGATTGCCCTCTGGAAAACAAGGGTTCTCTGGATCTTTACAGAGAACTCCGTCCTCTGTCCACCCTCTTTCCCCTTCCGGATTTTCGCCAGAAATCTCTGGAATCTCTTGTTGGATATAAAAGAAAAGACCGGTTAAACGGCAAAGAACTGATAAAAGTTTATCATTCCTATGCCAATTCCGGGAATTCCAGCGAAAAAGAACTGCTGCTTCTCCATAACCATGATGATGTAGAAGGTATGCTTGCACTGACCGCTCTCGGAGTGATTCTGGCCTGTCTGCGCGGACAATTCACTCTGGAACACACAGAATCCTTACAGAGCAAAACCCTGGATAATCAGATTTTACAGGAAATTCTGTTTCGCCTTCTGCTTCCTGCTGCACTTCCTGTTCCTCTTTCCTTTTCCAAAAATGGCGCCTATATTACCATTCAGGAAAATATCTGTAAAATAAAAATGCCCCTTTTGGAAGGCACATTAAAATATTTTTATCCGGATTATAAAAACTACTATTATCTTCCTATGGAAGATGAAGCCGTACATAAATCTGTGGGCATCTATGTAGACAGGGAATACCGGGAAAATGCAAAGGCTTCCAACTGCTATAAACGGATTTCCGGTTTCTTTCTGAAAGCAGCAGGTTCCCCTTCTCTCCCTCTGTTTAAAGAATCCTATGAAAAAAAAGAGATTTATATTCAGTGGTCAGAAGACTTTCGCCATTCCACATCCATACAGGAAGAATTCTTAAAATCCTTTCTTTCTTCCTGAAACGGAAAAAGACCGGCAGAGAATCCTTGCCGGTCTTTTTTTGTTTCATTTCTGTACATCGATTACGCTTCTGTAGTCTCTGCTTCTGCTGTTTCCTCAGTTGCTGGTTCTAATACTTTCATGCTCAGGCTGATTTTCTTGTCTTCGCCATTGAAGTCAACAACTTTTGCTGTTACAACCTGTCCTACAGCTAATACGTCTGACGGTTTCTCTACGTGTGCTCTGGAAATCTGAGAAACATGCAGTAATGCATCTACACCCGGTTCCAATTCAATGAATGCGCCAAAATCAGTCATACGTGCAATTTTACCTTCTACTACATTCCCTGCAGCATATTTTTCAGCTGCATGCAGCCATGGGTTCTGGTCTTCAAATTTCAGGCTCAGTGCGATCTTGTCACCATTGATGTCTTTGATCAGGACTTTGATCTTTTCGCCTGCTTTAAATACTTTTTTCGGATTTTCTACTCTGCCCCAGGACATTTCAGAAATATGCAGCAGTCCGTCAGCACCGCCCAGATCAACGAAAGCACCGAAATCTGTAACATTTTTAATGGTTCCTTCCACAACATCACCGGCCTGAATTTTTGCAAACAGTTCTTTCTGCATTTCTGCTTTTTTCGCTGCCAGAAGCTGTTTACGGTCACCGATAATGCGGCGTCTTCTCGGGTTAAATTCGGTAATCACAAATTCGATTTCCTGATCCTGATATTTTGTCAGGTCTTTTTCATAGGAATCGGATACCAGACTTGCAGGAATAAATACTCTTGCATCTTCTACAAGAACGCTTAAACCGCCATCCAGAACCTGTGTAACTTTTGCTGTAAGTACTTCTTTATTTTCAAAAGCTTCTTCCAGTCTCTTGTTTCCTTTCTCAGCTGCAAGTCTCTTATAAGTTAAGAGTACCTGACCTTCGCCGTCGTTCACTTTCAGAACTTTTGCTTCCATTGTGTCACCAACGGAAACAACTGTAGTTAAATCAAGATTGGAATCGTTTGAATATTCATTTCTTGAGATGATGCCATCTGCTTTGTATCCGATATTCAGGATAATTTCGTCTTCTTTGACACCGATGACTGTTCCTTCAACTACCTCTCCGTTTCTGATTGTTTTAAATGATTCGTCTAACATCTGTTCAAAACTTAATTCTGACATGTTTTGAAACCTCCTCAATTATTTTATTTGGGGTTGACGCCCCTGCTGTAATACCTACACATTGAATGGATTGAAAACGATCAGAATCCAAGTCAGCAAGTGTCTGTATATAGTATGTGTTTTTACATTCGCCACTGCATATCTCAAATAACTTCTGTGTATTGGAGCTATGCCTGCCTCCAATGACAATCATGGCGTCTACTGTCTTTGCAATTTCTGCAGCTTCTGCCTGTCGCTCATTCGTTGCATTGCAAATCGTATTTAAAACAAGTCTATCATACCTCTTTTTGGCTAAAATTTCAACTAATTCTTGAAAATTCTTGTAATTAAATGTCGTCTGCGATACAATACACACTTTTTCCGGTGGATTTTTAAGAAATTCTTCTGCTTCTTCCTTTGTGCGTATCACAGTAGAAGGACCTTCGCACCATCCGCGGATTCCTTCCACTTCCGGATGGGTCCGGTTTCCGATAATCACAATGTGGCGGCCGGCTTTACTCTCCCGTTCCACGATTCTGTGAATTTTCAGCACAAAGGGACAGGTCACATCCACATAGTCCAGTCCCTGTTCCCGGATCTGATTGTAAATTCTTCTGGGCACCCCATGGGAGCGAATGATCACCGTTCCCTCTGTCAGATTCTTCAGTTCTTCCTCCGTTTCCAGTACAGACACCCCTTTTTTTTCCAGATCTTTTACCACTTCTTCGTTATGAATAATGGGGCCGTAAGTATAAACCGGATCGTTTTTCCGGTCAGCCACTTCATAGACTTTCTCCACTGCCCGCTTAACGCCAAAGCAGAACCCTGCACTTTTTGCTGTGATTACTTCCACTTGCTTCTTCCCTTCTTTACTGTTTTTTCTTTTCATAAAGAGCAATCATGGCATCGATCACTTCCTCGATTCCCATATCTGAAGAATCCAGAAGTACCGCATCTTCTGCCTGTTTTAAAGGGGAAATGTCCCGGTGCATATCCTGATAATCTCTTTTTTCAATATCCTTTTCAATCTGCTGAAGATCTACTTTTTGTCCTTTTTCCAGATACTCTTTATATCTGCGCATGGCTCTTGTATGCACGCTGGCTGTAAGATAAATTTTCACATCTGCCTGTGGAAGGACACAGGTTCCGATATCTCTGCCGTCCATAACTACATTTTCCCGTGCTGCCATCTGTCTTTGTAGATCTACCAGTTTTTCCCGAATCTTACCATTTGCCGCACTGACAGAAGCCATATTTCCTACTTCTTCCCTGCGTATGAGGCTGCTGACATTTTCCCCATTCAAATACACCTGCTGACTTCCTTCCTCATAGGCAATGGAAATCTCCACATCCTGACAAGCCTGCTCCATTGCCGGTACATCTTCCGGGGAAATGCCCTTTCGCAGAAGCTCCAGCGCCATTGTCCGGTACATAGCTCCTGTATCTACGTAAATAAATCCAAGCCGTTTTGCAAGTGCCTTTGCGATTGTACTCTTTCCTGCTCCTGCAGGTCCATCGATTGCGATACTAAATGCCATTTTCTTCTTCTCCTTGTAATTCATGATAAATCGACATTGCTGCCCCGTGTGCCGTACACCAGGCGATCTGCAGATTAAAACCGCCGGTCACTGCATCCAGATCCAGAACTTCTCCGATAAAATAAAGATTCCGGATCTTCTTGGATTCCATAGAAGCAGGATTGATTTCTCCCGTCTTCACACCACCCTGGGTAATGATCGCTTCCTGAAAACTGCGCAGTCCGGTTATCGTAAGCGGAAATGCTTTCATCACAGAAATAAAGTGTCTCCGTTCTTCCCGGGTAATTTCATTCACTTTCTTATCCGGCTGGATTCCGGACAATTCCATCATCACACTTTCCATTTTGGAAGGGAAGAATCCTCCGATCACATTTTTGAACTGTTTATTTTTTGCGCCTTCAAATTCCCGCAGCAATCGGGCATCCAACTGTTCTTCCGATACTGCCGCTTTTAGATCAATCAAACCCTGCAATTCTTTTTTCGCCAGCCTTTTCCCGATTCTGGAGCTGGCTGTCAGTACCAGAGGACCGGAAATTCCAAAATGCGTAAATAATAATTCTCCAAACTCATCATAAAGCACTTTCTTTCCGTCTTTCACAGTAAACCTTACATTTTTCAGAGACAGTCCCTGCATGCGGCTTACATATTCTTCTTTCACTTCCAACGGCACCAGAGCCGGATATCGTTCTGTGACGGTATGTCCGGCTTCCTCGGCAAACCGATAACCATCTCCGGTAGAACCGGTTGCCGGATAAGAACAACCTCCCGTCGCAACGATCACTTTATCTCCTTTGATCACCGTTCCGTTTTCGAGAAGAACACCGGTTGCTTTTCCTTCTTCCAGAAGGATATCCTTTACAGAAGATTTCAGATGAATCTTTACGCCCAGTTCTTTCATTCTTCTTTCCAGTGCACGGATAATATCCGAAGAATGATCCGATACCGGAAATACACGATTCCCCCGTTCTGTCTTCAGCTTCACTCCCATAGAAGCAAACTGTTCCATCACATCCGTACTGGTGCATCCATAATACGCACTGTACAGAAACTTGGGGTTGGAAATCACACTGGAAAAGAAGGTCTCATCGTCACACTGATTGGTCACATTGCATCTTCCTTTTCCTGTGATAAACAATTTTTTCCCCAGTTTTTCATTTTTTTCGAAAACATGCACCTCGCTGCCCTGTCCTCCCAGACATACAGAAGCGTACATGCCGGCTGCTCCGCCGCCTATAATCATTATTTTTGCCATTGCAGTCCCCTTTATACGGTTTTAATGCTCCGGATTTCCCGGGTCTCTGATTTTGATATCATGACCATCTGCCATATTGATTTCATCATTTTTGTAGACCTGATATTCATCCCAGATTTTTTCCAGATCTTCCAGTGTTGCCACAACTTCCTTCTGCTTTCTCATACAAAGTGCCACTACAAGCGCATTAATCACACTCAAAGGCGCTACAAGCGAATCCACAATCGATGCCATATCACTTCTCGCAATCAGATTACAGGAGGAATACAGATTCATAGGCGAATGGATGCTGTCTGTAAGTGTGATCACTCTGGCCTTCCGGTTATTGGCAAATTCCAGTGCCTTTAAGGTACGCATGGAATATCTTGGAAAACTAATTCCTATGATCACATCCTCTTCGCTGATATGAATCATCTGTTCAAACAATTCACTGGAACTGTTGGTATGCAGCAGATGTACCTGATTAAAAAGAAGATGAAAATAAAATCCAAGAAAACTTGCAAGCGGTGCGCAGCTGCGTATCCCAACAATATAGATGCTCTTTGCATCCAATATGGTCTCTACTGCCTGTTCAAACGCATCATGGTCAATATTTTCCATTGTCATCTTGATTTTATCAATATCCGAATGCAAAACCGTGTCCAGAATCTCGGCCTGCGGTACCTTGCCATAAGTCACTTCCATTCTCTGTATGGAATTCAGTTTGTTGCGCACCAGTTCTTCCAGCGCTTTCTGAAATTCCGGATATCCTTTGTATCCCAGATGAATGGCGAATCGCACCACAGTCGATTCACTGACTCCAACCGTTTCCCCCAGTTTCGCAGCAGTCATAAAAGCAGCCTTATCATAATTATCACTGATATAAGATGCCAGCTTTTTCTGTCCTTTGCTGAACTTCTGATATTTGACATTCATTTTATTGAGTAGGTTTTCTCCCTTGCCCATTTCAATCCCTCTTTTGCTTTATTCACTTTTTTTATCATAACACAATCTGCCGTATTTTTCATCTGAAAAGTCCCAAAAAAACAAACTGCCGTGCAAATAAAATTACACGGCAGTCTGTTTTTTTGAATTTTATTGCTGTTTTTATACCGGATATGCTCCGTTTTCTGTATCAGCCATCTTTGGATCTACTTTTGTTTTCTGAGCTTCTCTGTATTTAAAGAATTCTGTAGCAACCTGTGGGAACAGTGCATAAGTCAGTACGTCTTCTTCCTGTTCGGACCACTGTTCCATCTCTTTTCTCAGAGTATCCAGTTCATCCGGAATCAAATCTGCAGGACGGCAGGTGATCGGCTCTGTATCACCGATACATTTTTTCTGTACTTCCGGATTAAACGGTTTTACAGTTGCACCATATTTTCCGCTTAATACGTCTTTTGTTTCTTTTGTAACCATCTTATAACGTTCACCCATGATTACATTGAATACAGCCTGTGTACCTACGATCTGAGAAGAAGGAGTAACCAACGGGCATTCACCAAGATCCTGACGTACCTTCGGAACTTCTTCCAGAACATCATAGAACTTATCTTCTGCATGCTGCTCTTTCAGCTGTGATGTCAGGTTGGAGAGCATACCGCCCGGTACCTGATACAGGAGTGTTTTAATATTTACACCCATGTTCTTCGGATTGAGCAGACCACTTTCCAGAGCTTCGTCACGGATCGGACGGAAATAATCAGCGATCTCTGCCAGCAGATTCTGGTCAAATCCTGTATCATAAGGAGTTCCTTTGAAGGTTTCAACCATAACTTCTGTAGCAGGCTGAGAAGTTCCCAGTGCAAATGGAGACATTGCAGTATCAATGACATCCACACCTGCTTCTACTGCTTTGAGGTAAGTCATAGAAGCAACACCGGATGTATAGTGTGTATGCAGCTGAATCGGGATATCAACCGCTTCTTTTAATGCAGTAACCAGTTCGGTTGCTTTATATGGAACAAGAAGACCTGCCATATCTTTGATACAGATGGAGTTTGCACCCATATCTTCGATTTTCTTAGCCATATCTGTCCAGTATTCCATTGTGTATGCATCACCCAGTGTGTAGGAAAGTGCAACCTGTGCATGTCCTTTTTCCTTATTTGCTGCAGAAACTGCAGTTTTCAGGTTTCTCAGGTCATTCATACAGTCAAAGATACGGATAATATCAATACCATTTGCAATCGATTTCTGTACGAAATATTCAACTACATCATCTGCATATGGACGATATCCAAGGATATTCTGTCCACGGAACAGCATCTGCAGTTTTGTATTTTTAAATCCGTCACGGAATTTACGAAGTCTTTCCCATGGATCTTCTTTTAAGAAACGAAGGGAAGCATCAAATGTAGCACCACCCCAGCATTCTACGGAATGATAACCTACTTTATCCATTTTCTCTACGATCGGAAGCATCTGCTCTGTTGTCATTCTTGTGGCAATCAGGGACTGATGCGCATCACGCAGAATTGTTTCAGTAATTTTAATTGGTTTTTTTACCACTTCTGCCATCTTATTCTTTCCTCCTTAAAATTTCAGCATGAAACGATTATACACCGAAAATTGCCATAAAGGTACCTGCTGCAACGGCTGTACCGATAACACCTGCAACGTTTGGACCCATGGCATGCATCAGCAGGAAGTTTGTAGGATCTGCTTCTGCACCCACTTTCTGGGATACACGGGCTGCCATAGGTACGGCAGATACACCTGCAGAACCGATGAGCGGATTGATCTTTCCGCCGGACAGCTTGCACATCAGTTTACCAAGAAGCACACCACCTGCAGTTCCCACTGCGAATGCAATCAGACCAAGTGCAACGATTTTCAGAGTATCCAGTTTCAGGAATGCTTCTGCGCTTGTAGATGCACCTACGGATGTACCCAGAAGGATAACTACGATATACATCAGCGCATTGGAAGCTGTTTCTGTCAGCTGTTTTACAACACCGCACTCACGGAACAGGTTACCCAGCATGAGCATACCTACCAGCGGAGCTGTAGAAGGCAGAATCAGACATACAACGACTGTAATAATGATCGGGAACAGAATAGTTTCCAGTTTGGAGACCGGACGCAGCTGTTCCATTTTGATCTTACGTTCTTCCTCAGTTGTTAAGAGTTTCATGATCGGCGGCTGAATGATCGGAACCAGAGACATATAAGAATATGCTGCCACCGCGATCGGTCCCATTAATGCAGTCTGTCCAAGTTTACCTGCAAGGAAAATGGAAGTCGGGCCGTCTGCACCACCGATAATAGAAATAGCTGCAGCTGCTTTTCCGTTGAATCCCAGAAGGATTGCCATGAAATATGCCATGTAAATACCAAGCTGTGCTGCGGCACCCAGAAGAAAGCTCTTCGGGTTTGCGATCAGCGGTTTAAAGTCTGTCATGGCACCTACGCCCATGAAGATCAGGGACGGAAGAATACTCCATTCATCCAGAATATAGAAATAGTGAAGAAGTCCACCTGCATGTTCGATTCCGGCAGCATCGGTATATGGCTGTGCCATAATTTCCGGGTAGATATTTACCAGCAGCATACCAAATGCAATCGGTACCAGAAGAAGCGGTTCAAATCCGTGTTTGATTGCCAGATATAAGAATACGAAAGCAACCAGAATCATAAGGTAATTGCCCCATGTCAGATTAAAAAACGCAGTCTGGTGAAGCAGATTAGACAGTGTATCTACTACGTTAGACATTTTATTACCTCCCATTGTCTGTATTTTCAATTTACAGCATCTGTAAATCTTAGTTCATGGTTGCCAGTGTGTCACCGTTTTCTACTGCATCACCAACAGCCACGTTAATACTTGCAATGGTACCGTCCTGAGGAGCAACAACCGGGATTTCCATTTTCATGGCTTCCAGAATAATGATTGCATCGCCGGCTTTTACGGACTGTCCTACGCTTGCTTCTACTTTGAATACTTTACCCGGTACAGAAGCCGCAACCGTTACGGATCCTGCAGATGCAGCTGCTGCAGGTTTTGCTGCTGCTTTCGGAGCTGCCTTTGGAGCTGCTTTCGGAGCTGCTGCAGGTGCTGCTGCGTTTCCAGTGCCTTCTTCTACGGTTACATCATATGCAACGCCATTAACTGTAATTGTATAAGATTTCATAATCATTTCCTCCTGTGATTAGGCTCTCTGCCAATTTCCTTTTTTTGATTTTCTGATTGAACGAACGACAAATCCGTCTGTAGATGTATTTTCACAAGCTGCAATTGCCGCTGCAATGACTGCAACCAGTTCACCGTCATCCACAAGTTCCTCTTCTTCCTGTACAGGAGCTGCCTGTACCGGTGCAGGTTTTGCTTCTACTGGTGCTGCTTTCTTTTTGCCGAAAGATTCTACCATTCCCGGAATATATTTCATCAGTGAAATGATGAAACTCAGGAATATCAGCATAACAAATACGATTACAACACCCATTACGGTATTCTGTGCTGCCTGTGTCATTTTTTCACCCATTGTATAAACAGGATCAATGCTCACACCGGTAGGATTTCCGTTTTTGTCAAGGGTAAATACACACTCTGCAGTTCTTTTTTCAAATTTTACCTGCAGGGTAACCAGATAAGAATCCTCATTTACTTTCATCTTGCCTGAAACAGTCTCTACATATGCACCCAGACTTTTTCCGTTGCTATCCCATGCTGTAGCAGCGGAAGCACTGAAGGCATCATCGCTTTCCAGGTAACTTTTAATGCTGGCATCATCCAACTGAGAAATATTCTGGAGAACACTGCCGAAACTATCGATCAGAGACTGCTGTGTTGCCTCATCCGGAAGTCTCAGAGAGTTTTCTTCTGTGTTACTGCTTCCGCAGGCGGTCATAGCCAGAACACAAATTCCAATCAATACCAGTCCGATTAATTTTTTCCATTTCTGCTTCATATGATTCACCTCGCTTAAACCGTACCGTGTTTTTTGCTGGGACGATTTTCTCTCTTTGTGAATAACATTTCAAAAGCACCAATCACATATTTTCTTGTATCTTCTGCTTCGATGATTGTGTCAACATATCCTCTCTTTGCTGCTGCCAGTGCGCTGGACTGCAGTTCTGCATATTCTGCTGCTTTTTCATTGATTGTTGCCACATCACTGTCTGCATACATAATCTTTGCTGCCAGTTTTGCATCCATCATACCGATCTGTGCTTCCGGCCATGCAAATACCATATCTGCACCAGTAGATTTGCTGTTCATTGCCAGATAAGCACTTCCGAATGCTTCACCGATCACAACATTTACCTTCGGAACAGTTGCACTTGTAAATGCATAAGTCAGGCTTGCTGCTGCTTTTGCAATATTTGCCTCTGCGCATTTTGTTGCTTTGTAACCTTTCACATTTGTAAGAGTCAGTACCGGAATGTCAAAAGCATCACAGAATTTCACGAACTCTGCCGCTTTTTTACATCCTCTTACAGACAGTACATTGTCAAAAGATTCTGTCTTTTCGCCTTCTTCATTGTAAACTTCGCTTCTGTTTGCAACACAGCCTACCGTTGCTCCGTTCAGACGGATAAATCCGGTAACCATATCTTTTGCATAAGCGCCTTTTACTTCAAAGAATACCTGATCGTCTGCAATCTGAGACAGCGCAATGGAAGTATCTCCTACACAGTTTTCCAGTTCCGGGCATACACGGTTCAGATCATCTGTGCATTCTACATATGCAGAATTGTCTTCGTAGTTGGATGGAAGCATAGAAATCAGTTCTCTCATCTGTGCGATGATTTCTTCTTCGCTTCCTGCAACATCTACCAGTCCGCTTTCTTCGCTCTGGTATTTTGCACTGGAAGTATCACATTTGGAAATTTCATTTCCAGCCAGCGCATTTGGAGAGTTTACGAACAATTTTCCGTTTTTCTCTTCCATAAAAGTAAAATCTGTAAGACCCGGCATTACTGCAAGTCCGCCGCCGCATGTACCGAAAATTCCTGTAATCTGAGGAATCACACCGGAAGCCATAACCTGTTTTGCATAAATCTCACCAAATGCATTCAGTGCATCGGTAGATTCCTGAAGTCTGAAACCTGCACAGTCTACAAGACCGATCACAGGAGCTCCTGTCTTCATAGCCAGATCATAGAGTCTTACGATTTTTTTTGCATGCATTTCACCAATGGTTCCGTTTAATACGGAAGCATCCTGGCTGTACACATACACCAGGCTGCCATCAATTACACCATAACCGGTGATAACACCATCTGATGGTGTTTCCTTTTCAGATAAGTTGAAATCAGTACTTCTGGCTGTAACACAACTGCCGATCTCAACAAAACTGTTCTCATCAAGCAAAGCTTCAATTCTTTTGCTTGCCAAGCTTTGTGCTGTATTACTCATTTATCAGCCCTCCATTTATTATTATTTACGGATTTCTGCATGGAAAATCTGCCAGCGAACCCCGTTTTACATGCAGAAATCACCTCCTGGTTTTTGACTTTACAAAACTAAATCACAAAACCAATTTCTGCCGATTCTAATTGTAACCTTTTTTCCCTTTTTTTTCAACAGTATTTTGTGAAATTTTTGTTACTCTCTTACTGATTTTATAAGGCTTCCGACGACCGGGGCCCCGTTGTAGTTTTATGGGCGGCAGGCTTTCTCCGTCCCTTTGACCATATGCAGGGATTTCTTAGTACTTTCAGGATTTCCTGTAAAATCATCAAAACAGAAAATTTTTCAATGTTTGATCACTGCTTCCATATCCGCCCCACACAATCCCTGAGGAAAAGCAAATCAAAGCCTTAACAAGCACCAGCAAAACGGGAGCAGGGATGTTTGATTTCTGCGGCCCTTAGCAAACGCGCTGCGCTTGAACGGTGCACGTGCCGCAGTTCATCCCTGCTGCACCGTTTTGGGTGCATGTAACAGCCTTTGCTCAATGCTTTTCCTCAGGGATTGTGTGGGGCGGATATGAGATAGCAATGTGAGTTTTGAAAAATTTTTCTGCCATAAAGGATGATTGTCAGGAAATCCTGAAAGCACTGAAATCCCGAATCGGTCAAAGGGGCGGAGAAAGCCTGCCGCCCATAAAACTACAGCGGGGCCCCGGTCGTCGGAAGCCGTCCCTTTTATTGTGCCGCCCGGTCTACGGCCTCTTTCATTTTTTTCACGTATTCTGCCACATATGGCACGCAATCTTCCCCGTATTTTGCTATAATTTTCACAATGGCAGAGCCCACAATGGCACCATCGGATACTTTCGCCATTTCATAGGCTTGTTTCGGTTCTGCAATTCCAAATCCCACTGCACAGGGTACATCCGTAACTTTTCGTACCTGCTCCACCATGGATTTAATATCTGTACGTATCTCTCTTCGTACGCCTGTAACCCCCAGAGAGGAGACGCAGTAGATGTAGCCTTTCGCTTTTTTGGCGATCATGGCAATGCGGTCATTGGAGGTCGGCGCGATCAGCGGTATGATGTCCACTCCGTATTTCTCACATGCAGGAGCCAGTTCTTCCCGCTCTTCATAAGGCATGTCCGGTACGATAATTCCATCGATTCCGCATTCTGTACATTTTTTCATAAATCGTTCTTTTCCGTAGATAAAGATTGGATTTACATAGGTAAGAAACACCATGGGAACGATACTGTATGTTTCTGCCAGCTTCATAATTGTGCTGCAATCTG
>JALFGN010000014.1 GCA_022777285.1 Blautia sp. | reverse complement strand
CTTAATGAAGGATTGAGAATATTAGAAGTGGCGTAGACGAATAAAAAAGAACGATAGGAACTATCGGGTTAGCTTGGTAAATATCTTTTCAGTAGAAAGGAGTTCCCAAGAATCTTGTGGCTTTAGCCATGAGAGGTTCAATATAAACTGCAATACCGATTTCCGCTGCTGACTGAGATGCGACCGTCGCAAAGGCAGCGTCTTTTACTCCCATGTGCGGAGAAAAAAAGCACCGCTGCCCATGCAAAGTCCGATCATAATTGAGGTAATAAATACCATAAGGGTATAGGAAGAGCCAACAGCCGCAAGTGCTTCAGAACCGATATATTTACCGACAACCATTGTATCTACAAGTTTATATATTTGCTGCAGAAGGTTTCCGGCTATCATCGGCAGTGAAAAAAGAAGCAGCTTTTTGAAAATCGAACCTTCTGTTCAGTTTATATCTTTCAAAATTTTTCCTCCGGATCATACAGATTGAATAAATTGTTCTATATAAAATAAGGCAGCACCAATAGCAGGTGTGTATTGACCATGGGTGCCTACAAGAATCTGATTTTTCGACAATGCAAACGGAGAAGCAGAATTGATGCGGTTAAGCAGATAGTCCGTATCTTCTTCTGTAAAATAAGGTGCCAGATATCCGCTTATAATAATCGGTGCATCAATAATCAAATTTAAATTTTTCATGGCAAAAGCCAGATGGTTTAAATAATCTTCCCAGAGCTGTGTAAGCTGGGGAGATTTTTTTTCTCTCAAAAGTGAAAAAAATTCTTTTACCGGAAGGCCGGAAGCCTCTTCCAATGCATTTGTGGAGCAATAAGTTTCCAGACAGCCGCGGTTGCCGCAATAACAGAGCGGACCTTCGGGATTGATACACATATGTTCGATGGTTCCGCTATGCATGGAAATTCCCTGATGGATGTGGTGATTGCTTATGATGGCACCACCCATATTTCTGTTCAGCAGAAAGATTACAGCACTGTCAAGTTCCGGATGCGTCCATAATTCCAAAAAAGCAGCAGATTTTGAATCATGTTCCAGATGGCAGCAGTATGGAAGACGGCGGGAAAAATTCTCCAGGTTCATACCGGTATTATTCAGAATCTTTCCATATGTTACAGTTGTATTATCCGGAGAAGTGATTCCCTGGGTGGCAATACAAACTCCGAGAATTTTTTCTTCTTCATATTGGTTTGCAGAAATAAAATTTTTAATTTGATTCGTAACCTGTTCATAATAATCTGCGATATTGGAATATGGAAGAGAGATGGTGTCTGTACAGATTGTATTTCCGTACAAATCAACGGCAATGATATGAAACATGTCTTTCAAAATACCGATACCGATGGAAATCTTGAAATCAGGAACAATTCGGATTGCGTGAGCTTTTCGCCCACCGGTAGAATCGAAGTAACCATTGCGTTCAATCAGACCTTCCTTTTCCAACAGATTCAGATTCTGGCTGACGGTAGATAACCCCATCTGTAATTCCTGAACAATCTGAAGTTTGGAAGTGACTTTGTTTCTATAAATAAAACGATAGACTTTTGATTTATTTAGTTGTTTAAGATTGATATTTGTTAAGCCTTTTTCACTCATAAAATTCTCCTGAATAATGTTACAAGATAAATGTAAGATATAAATATATTTTAGTATAAACTCAGTGAAAAAGCAATGAATGATAAAAGCATAGTAAATATGCATAAAAAACAGCAGAAACGATTGTAATATTTGTTAATGGATTTATAAAGAAAAAAGATATATACTGAACTTATGATTAAGTGTTAAACATAAGTATAAAACGTATAAAAAGAAAAGGAGCGTGCAATATGAAATTAACAAGAAATGGAATCAAAGACCGGGAAGCATGGGAAAAAGCAGGAATCTTACTTCCCGGATATGATGTGGAGAAAGTTTCAGAGAAAGCGAAAAAAGAGCCGAAATGGGTGCATTTTGGCATCGGGAATATTTTCCGTATATTTATCGGAGGGATTGCAGACGGTCTTCTGGAAGAAGAAGGAATGGACAGAGGCATTACTTGCGTAGAGACCTTTGACTACGATGTGGTAGATAAAATTTATGAACCCTATGACAACTTGGGACTGAGCGTCATTTTGCATGGAGATGGTACCCGGGAATACAAGGTATTAGGATCTCTGGCAGAAGCAGTCAAAGCACAGTCTTCCAATCAGGAGCAGTGGAACCGATTGAAGAAAATTTTCACCAGTTCCTCGCTGCAGATGGTCTCTTTTACCATTACTGAAAAAGGATATGCTTTAAAGAAAGCAGACAGTACCTGGTTTCCTTTTGTGAAATCGGATATTCAGAATGGACCGGATCAGGCAGTAGGTGCTATGGCAATCCTTACAGCTATGCTTTATGAACGGTATAAAGCCGGCAGATATCCACTGGCACTGGTATCTATGGACAACTGTTCGCAGAATGGTGCAAGACTTCGTGAATCAGTTCTTTGTATGGCAGAAGAATGGAAGAAGGCAGATTTTGTAGATGCTGGTTTTGTTGATTATGTAAGTGATGAAAAAACAGTTTCTTTCCCCTGGACGATGATTGATAAGATCACACCACGTCCAAGTGAGAAGATTGCGCAAGATCTTGAGAATCTGGGTGTGGAAGATATGAAGCCGGTTATCACCGGAGAGAAAACCTACATTGCTCCTTTTATCAATGCAGAAAAACCGCAGTACCTTGTGATTGAGGACAGCTTCCCCAATGGTCGTCCCGCTCTGGAAAAAGGATTTGGGGTATACATGGCTGACAGAGAAACCGTAAATCTGGCTGAACGTATGAAAGTAACGGTATGCCTGAATCCGGTACATTCTGCTACCGGACCTCTTGGGGTAGTATTGGGATATGATCTGTTTGCTCATATGTTGAACACAGATGCGGATATGATGAAAATGGCCCGTATGGTAGCTTACGATGAAGGACTTCCTGTCGTACAGGATCCGGGCATTCTTTCCCCGCAGGCATTTGTGGATGAACTTTTTCAGAATCGTTTTCCAAATGAATATCTGGGAGATACCAATCTTCGCCTTGCAGTTGATGTATCCCAGATGGTAGGAATCCGTTTTGGAGAGACAATCAAAGCATATGTGGAAAAATACGGGGATGCTTCCAGACTGACTGCCATTCCGCTTGGAATCGCAGGATGGCTTCGCTATATGCTGGCTTTCGATGATGAAGGAAAGAAATATGAGCTTGCGCCGGATCCGATGAACGACGAAATCCAAGAGCAGTTAAAGGATGTTATAGTTGGGCATCCGGAAACCTTTACAGACCAGCTCAGACCGATTCTCTCCAATGAGCGTATGTTCTTTATCGATTTGTATCAGACTGGTTTGGGAGAAAAGATTGAAACCATGTTTCGTGAGATGATTGCCGGTCCAGGTGCTGTAAAAGCTACGATACATAAATATGTTCACTGAAAAAAATATTGAAATTTATAGAATAGATAATAGATAAAATTTCCATTATGTGTTATACTGGAGTTGCATCAATTGTAGACGTTGATTATTTGTCGATTTTTGTTTTCCATCAAAGTGCGGAGGGTGAAAAATGAGAAAAACAGATAGCTGTAAAGTCTATAAAATTTCGTAAGGAAGGTGAGCAATTGGAAAACTATACTAAGTATAAGTTGAAAGAGCGCGATGAACTGGTATCTTTATTGGCCGATAAAGATAACCTGTTTGTGATTGCCTGTAACAAATGCTTCAAGGAATTTGAAACCATTGACGAACCGGATTGTGGTGAATTCGAGAAGCTTGCTGCTGAGCAGGGAAAAACAATTACAGGTAGTGCAAAAGTTGATTTTCTGTGTAACAAAAATCATACAGAACAGAATTTGCAGGACATGATTCCGGAAGGAACGGAAAATGTCATTGTAATTTCCTGTGGTCTGGGAATTCAGACAGTTGCGGACTTGGCAGGAAAACCTGTATATGCGGCCAGCAATTCATTGAATTACAGAGGACATCACGGCATGGCTCTGACAAAGAAGAGTTGTGATGCATGTGCGCAGTGTTATCTGAATATTACAGGGGGAATTTGTCCAATCGTTGATTGTTCCAAGAGTTTGGTAAACGGACAGTGCGGTGGAGCAAAGAACGGAAAATGTGAAGTGGACGGTGAAAAAGACTGTGCCTGGGAAAAAATCTACAGAAGACTGGAAAAACAGGGACGTCTTGAGGAATTTTTGAATCAGCCGATTCAGATCAGAGATTATTCAAAAACGAACGTTAAAGTCATTCAGGATTATGTAAAATCAATCCGTGAAGAAAGACTGGAAGGCTACTATGGTGGCGTTCATCCATCAGAACGCAAAGAGTTCAGTGAACATATTGCTCTGGAAAGATTCCCGGAACCGAAGACTGCGGTTATTTCCATGTCACAGCACTTAGGTGCGCCGGCAAATCCTATTGTTCAGGTAGGAGATACCGTTAAAGTTGGCCAGAAGATTGGTGAAGCAGCAGGCTTTATCAGTGCTCCGGTTCACTCCAGTGTCAGCGGAACTGTAGTTGCAGTTGAACCGCGTATGCATGCCACAAGAGGCAGCGAAGTAATGGCTGTAGTCATTGAATCAGATGGAAAAAATACTCTGCACGAATCTGTAAAACCAAATAAGGATCTTGAAAGCCTCACACCGGATGAAATTATTGATATTATCCGGGAAGCAGGAATCGTAGGTATGGGTGGTGCCGGATTCCCAACATGTGTAAAATTAAAACCTGCGAAGCCGGTAGATACTATTTTGTTGAATGGCTGTGAATGTGAACCTCTGCTGACCGCAGACCACAGAGTACTTCTGGAGTTTGCGGATGACATTATTTATGGTTTGAAAGCAGTTCTTAAAACAACAGGTGCTGAAAAAGGTATTATCGTAATTGAAGATAATAAACCGGATGCAATTGAACTGATGAAAGAGAAAGTTGCAGAATGTGGTAATATTGAAGTATTTGTTGCAAGAACAAAGTACCCGCAGGGTGCTGAAAAGACACTGATCAAACGAGTTATGGGAAGGAAGGTTCCAAGCGGCGGTCTTCCTGCAGATGTTGGTGTTGTAGTAGATAATATCAGTACGGTAAAAGCTATCTCTGATGCAATTCAGAAAGGTATGCCGTTAATTGAACGTGTTGCCACTGTAACTGGAGAAAAGATGAAGAATCCAGGTAACTACATAGTGAAGATCGGTACCAGTGTAAAAGAAATGATCGATTACTGTGGCGGCGTGACAGATGATGATGTTCTGATTAAGATGGGCGGACCGATGATGGGATTTGCGCTTTCGGATCTGAATGTACCTATGATGAAAGGCTCCAATGGAATCATTGCCATTGATACAGATCAGACAAAAGAAGAAGCCTGCATCAAATGTGGACGCTGTGTGGATGTCTGTCCTATGGAACTTTCTCCGCTGTATTTTGCAAAATATGCGGATGAACAGAACTGGCAGGGTATGAAAGACAAAAATGTCATGGATTGTGTGGAATGTAGATGTTGTCAGTACATCTGTTCCTCCAAGATTCCGTTAGTTGATAAGATTAAAGCCGGAAAGAATGCGATAAGGGGGATGAAGTGATATGTTAATTACCCAGTTAAAAGCGAAGGAAACAATCGCATCACTGGCAGAAGGAAAAAAAGTTTTTATCATTAACTGCCATGGATGTAAAGAAGTCCGCTTTCCGGAAAAAGAAGCCGTAGAACTCCAGAAGGAACTGGCTGCTGACGGGAAAGTGACTGGAATTATTACAACTGACTATATATGTAATCCGGAAAATATGAAACTGCGTCTTCAGAAACATATGAGTGCGATTGAAGCAGCAGATGTAGTATTAGTATTCTCCTGTGGTGTCGGTGTACAGACAATTTCTGAATATCTGGAAAATAAAACAGTGTGTGTAGCTTGTGACACCTATCCAATGCCGGGATTTCAGGGAGTAACACCTCTTGAATATGACTGTAAACAGTGCGGAGAGTGCTATCTGAATCTGACAGGTGGAATTTGCCCGATCACTGCCTGCTCCAAGAGTCTGGTAAACGGACAGTGCGGCGGTTCCAAAAATGGCAAATGTGAAGTAGATGGTGATATGGAATGTGGCTGGGAACGTATCTACAGACGTCTTCAGCAGATTGGACGTCTGGATGTACTGAAATGTCCGGTACAGGTGCGTAATTTCGCAACAGATGATGAAGTGTCCAAATAAAAAACATCAAATTTATAATGATTGGAGCAATGTATAATGAAAATTACTGAGTTATTTGAACGTGGTGAATTTGTAGTTTCTGCAGAAGTGGGACCGCCAAAAGGAATTCATATTGAACATTTACTGGAAGAAGCAAAGACTTATTTAAGCGGTATTACAGCAGTTAACGTAACGGATAATCAGTCTTCCGTTATGCGTCTGGGTTCTCTGGCCACCTGTAAAGCTCTGAAAGACCAGGGATTAACACCTATTTTCCAGCTGACCTGCCGTGACAGAAACCGTATCGCATTGCAGTCAGATCTTCTGAGCGCTGCTATGTTAGGAATTGAAAACCTGTTGCTTTTAACAGGTGACCATACAAAAATGGGTGACCACCCACAGGCAAAACCGGTATTCGACCTGGATTCCGTTTCTCTGATTCATACAGTGAAACAGCTGGAAGAAGGGGTAGACCTTGGCGGAAACAAGCTGGTTGGCGAACCTCCGAAATTTGCAAAAGGTGCAGTTGTATCACCATGTAGTGATTCCATCGATGCACAGCTTGCAAAAATGGAACGTAAAGTTATGGCTGGTGCAGACTATTTCCAGACACAGGCTGTTTACGAACCTGAAAAATTCATTAAATTTATGGAAAAAGCAAAACAGTTTGGCAAACCGGTTCAGCTTGGAATCGTTATTCCAAAATCAGCCGGAATGGCTAAATTTATGAATGATAACGTTGCAGGTATCCATGTTCCGCAGGAAATGATCGATGAACTGAAAGCGGACAAAGAAAAAACAAAAGCTGGTATTACCGGTGTTGAAATCGCTGCACGTATTATTAAAGAATGTAAACCGTATTGCCAGGGTGTACATATTATGGCTCTTGGATGGGAATCGAAAGTACCGGATCTTCTGAAACTGGCTGAAATTTAATAGTAATATACAGGTGAAAACAGGGGAGGATGTGATTGCATCCTCTCCTGTTATTTTGACTTGAAAAAATGATGGAATAACAGGGTTGGAAAGTACACAATTATATGGGAAACGCCTTCTTGGCCAGAGAGAAAATCTGCCCCGGAAGGCGTTTTCTGTGTTGTGTTTTGTAAGTTTCGTAAGTATAATGAGGAAGGAGACATAAGAAAAGAGAGGAACAGAACATGAAAGAAATATTGAAGAAACTGGTTGGCTATTATAAGCCTTACAGGGGATTATTTTTCTCAGATTTGTTTTTTGCAATTCTGGGAGCAGCAGTCACTTTGGTGATCCCGCTGATTGTGCGATACATAACCAGTACTGTGGTGTACGAGCCTGTTGAACAGGCAACCGGATTGATTGTGAAACTTGGGATCTTTATGGTGCTTTTGGTAATCTTGGAGGCATTCTGCAATTTTTACATTGCTTATTATGGACATATTATGGGTGCGAAAATCGAACGAAATATGAGAAATGAGATTTTCAGCCATTATCAGAAACTGTCTTTTGCTTTTTATGATAATCAAAAAGTAGGACATTTGCTTTCCAGAATTACATCGGATTTATTTGATATCAGTGAACTGCTTCATCATGGTCCGGAGGATTTGGTGATTTCAATTATTAAGTTTGCAGGTGCATTTATCATTCTTTTGCATATTAATGTAAGACTGGCAGTGGCCGCATTCTTTTTTGTACCGTTTTTGATTCTTTATGCATTTATTTATAATAAGAAGATGAAAAGCGCATTCAAAGAAAATCGGGCACGGATTGCAGATATTAATACACAGATTGAGGACAGTCTTTCAGGAATTCGTGTGGTAAAATCTTTTGCAAATGAAAAAGAAGAGATGAGAAAATTCCAGAGAGGAAATGATCGCTTTGTAGATTCCAAAAAGACAAGTTATCAGTATATGGGAGCTTATAATTCCGGTATGGGAGCATTTACGACAATGATCACGATTACCGTGCTTCTGGCGGGAGCCTATTACATGACAAGAGGAACGATGCCGGTGGAAGATCTGGTTACTGTCCTTTTGTATATTAATAACTTCACAGATCCGGTCAAGAAACTGATTACTTTTACGGAGCAGTTCCAGAATGGTTACAGCGGTTACAGCCGTTTTCTGGAAATTATGGCTATTGCGCCGGATATTGAAGATGTTCCGGATGCAAAAGAGCTGGATAAGGTGGATGGAAAAATTGAATTTTCTGATGTTTCTTTTCATTATAATGAAAACAGAGAAGAGGTTCTCAAACATGTCAATTTAACTGTAGAAGCAGGGGAGTATGTGGCTCTGGTTGGAAGTTCCGGTGCAGGAAAAACAACTCTGTGCAGTCTGATACCGCGCTTCTACGATGTGAGTGACGGCAGTGTGCGACTCGACGGGACAGATGTGAGAAAGATAAAATTGGAAAGTCTGCGCAGTCACATAGGAATTGTGCAGCAGGATGTTTATTTATTTGCAGGAACCGTTATGGACAATATTCGTTATGGCAAGCCGGATGCAACGGATGAAGAAGTGATCCGTGCAGCAAAAGCGGCCAATGCGCATGAATTTATCATGGAACTGGAGCAGGGATATGATACGGATATCGGTCAGCGAGGCGTGAAATTATCGGGAGGTCAGAAGCAGAGACTGTCGATTGCCAGAGTCTTTTTAAAGAATCCGCCGATTCTTATTTTTGATGAAGCCACCTCTGCCCTTGACAATGAGAGTGAAAAAATTGTTCAGAAATCGCTGGAAGAGCTGTCTAAAAATCGTACAACCTTTGTCATTGCCCACAGGTTGTCCACCATTCGAAAGGCACAGCGTATTCTTGTACTTACCGATGATGGGATTGCAGAAGAAGGAACCCATGAAGAACTGATGGCAAAAGACGGGCTGTACAGCAGCTTGTATAAACTTTCTTTTATGTAAAAGTAGAAAAAGAGAAGAAACAATGGTATAATGAACCAAAATGAATAAAAATAAGAAAGGATGAAAAAAGAGATGATAGCAGATAAAATGGTCTCATTAGTGAAAAACAGTTCTGCCATTCGTGCCATGTTTGAGGAAGGAAAAATTCTGGCAGCAAAATACGGAGCAGAGAATGTATATGATTTCAGCCTTGGAAATCCAAATGTACCGGCTCCGGTACAGGTAAAAGAGGCAATCATAGAAGAATTGAATAAAGAGGACCCGGTCGTGCTTCATGGTTATATGAACAACAGCGGTTATGAAGATGTACGTGATGCCATCGCACAGTCGATCAACAAAAAATTTGATACAGCGTTCACTGAAAAAAATATTATTATGACAGTCGGTGCAGCCGGCGGTCTGAATGTGATTTTGAAAACGCTGCTCAATCCAGGGGATGAAGTAATTGCAATCGCACCTTACTTTGGGGAATATAACAGCTATGTATCCAATTATGACGGTAAAATTGTAGTTGTAAGCCCGAATACCGTAGATTTCCAGCCAAATCTGGAAGAAATGGAACAGAAAATTACAGCAAAAACAAAAGCTGTCATTATCAACTCCCCGAACAATCCGACTGGTGTTGTATATTCCGAAGCTACGATTATGAAAATGGCAGATATGCTCCGTGCGAAACAGAAGGAATTCGGAACAGACATCTATCTGATTTCCGATGAACCATATAGAGAGCTGGCTTATGACGGTGTTGAAGTCCCCTATTTGACAAAATATTATGAAAATGCTATCATTGGTTATTCCTTCAGTAAGTCTTTATCTCTGCCGGGAGAACGAATCGGTTATCTGGTAATCTCGAATGAAGTGGCTGACTTTGAGGATGTTCTGGCAGCTGCAAATGTTGCTACACGTATTTTAGGATATGTAAATGCACCGTCCTTAATGCAGAAGGCGGTTGCAAAATGTCTGGATGCACAGGCAGATGTACCGTATTATGACAGAAACAGAGAAACACTCTACAGCGGACTGAAAGAAATGGGATTTGAATGTATCAAACCGGAAGGCGCATTCTATCTGTTTATGAAGTCTCCGATCGCAGATGAGAAAGAATTCTGCCAGGCAGCGAAGAAACATAACATTCTGATCGTACCGGGTTCCTCATTTGCATGCCCTGGTTATGTACGGATTGCCTACTGTGTGTCCTATGAAACCATCGTAAATTCTATGCCTGGATTCAAAGCTCTGGCAGAAGAGTTTCTGGGCTAAACAGACAGGAGGTTGTTGATGGAATCTGTAGTGCACTGGTTTGCCGAAAACATGCCCTCTTTTTTCACACCGGAGATGGCAGTGTTTTTCGTCTCCATGATTCCCATACTGGAACTGCGAGGCGGGCTTTTGCTGGCAACAATCTTAAAAATTCCCATGATTCAGGCGGTACTTATTTGCGTAATAGGAAATATTATACCAATTCCTTTTATCTTGCTTTTTATCCGTCAAATTTTTAAATGGCTGAAGAAAACAAACTTGTTCCGGCCATTAATTGAGAAACTGGAAAACAGAGCTATGGGAAAAAGTGATCAGATTAAAAGGTATGAGTTTTGGGGACTTGTTCTTTTTGTGGGAATTCCGCTTCCCGGAACAGGTGCATGGACAGGCGCCCTGATCGCGTCCCTGCTGGAGGTGGATTTGAAAAAATCCGTTCCTGCCATCTTGCTGGGATTGTGTATGGCAACAATTATTATGTGTATTGTAGGCTATGGAGCATTAGGCTCTATTATAAGCTGATAAGACATGGGAAAGAGAATCAGCCTGGATAGTTCCGTACTCTCCAGGTTGATTCTTTTTTTATGATATAGGAAATTGTGATTTTCTATATCATAAAAACGCTCCGCGAGGATGCGACCCGGAATCGTTACTCTAATTTTTTTCTGAGATATGACAGCAGAAGCAGCACTGCAAGTACAGGCAGCACCACAGGAAGCAAGGCGCTGATGATACTGATAATCAGTGCAAAGATCCCGATCACAATCAGGATTCCAAGTGCTATATGAAGTTTCTGTTCCCGCGTTGTATGGGAATGGCGTTTATTGCTTTCCCGTATCCATTCGCCATCTGCGGTTCCATAGTCGCCCTGTGAATATTGTTTGAAGTCGCTCTCGTTTCTGTCTTCTGCGGAGGTATCTACGAGTGTTTTGGCAATCAGCCTGGGATTTCCGAGCCTTTGTATCACTTCCTGTTCGGACAGTCCTTTTGCTATCTCCCGGTCAATGTATTGACTATAATACCGGATGTGTCCGTTTACCTGATCAGATGACAAAGCCTGAGCCAGGGCATCTTGCATTTCTTCTAAAAATTCTCGTTTGGTCATAAATATGTTCCTCTCTATAAGTAAAATAATTGTTTTTGCTTTCTTAACTTCATCTTACCACAGGACACGGAAAAGAAAACCTTTATTTTTCTGAATTTTTCATAAAGAGAAAGACCCGATAGGGGAGCTATCGGGTCTTTCAAGGGGAGTATAAATAATTAAATAAGGGGTTTATAATGTAAAAAAAATTTTTGAAGGGTAAATTCTTTTTACAAGACATATTATAATATAAAAGGGGAAAAAATGCAATCTTTTTCGTTTGGGATTTTTAAGATGATTTTTAACCATGTATCATGCATATTTTTGAACGCTTTCGGGATACTAAGAATTGTAATAGAAAATGTTCAATCAGGAGGTAGCATCATGGCTAAAAATTATTCTAACAATAATATGAATCACACACAGAGTAACGCACAGAGCAATACCCAGAGTAATACACAGAACAATTCTCAGAATACACAGAATGCCCGAAATGCAAAAAATACCCAGAACGGACAGAATTCTCAGAATAAAAACAGCTATTCTTCCGGAAGCAATGCAAATAACAGCAACAAGAACAAAAATGCTTCTGAATATGGATACTAAGCAGGGAAACGGCTATATCTCAGGGAGATTCCGGACAGGTTCCGGAATCTCCCTGATTTGCGTCTGAAGGAAACGTGCATATAATAGAAGAAAAAGGAAATAAAAATGGCTGGTTTTGATACAATTTCGGCACATGAACTGGATCTCTTTTATAGAAAAAGAAATGCATTAATTATAGATTTGCGCAGTCGTGAAGAATTCGCACAGGGCCATTACAGGGATGCTGTGAATATACCTTATGAAGACCTGGAAGAGTGGGAGAATGGACAGTCAGAGAAGTTGCCGAAAGAAAAAATACTGGTACTTTATTGTGACAGGGGCAGTGCCAGTATGATGGCGGCCAGAGAATTGATAAAAAAAGGATATCGTGTCAAGTCTGTAGTAGGCGGAATTCGCGCTTATAACGGTTCGAACTTGTATTTTCCACCAAGGCATAGTAAAATAAAAAAAACCGACTGATATGCGCTTATTGCCATGTCAAAAGCCGTGTAACAGCGGCTTTTGAACGGTTAATTACATGGAAAGATAAAGGAGAATGCGAAATGAAATATATGTTTGCATCAGATATTCATGGTTCTGCTTATTATTGCAGAAAAATGCTGGAAGCATATGATCAGGAAAAAGCGGACAGACTGATTCTTCTTGGGGATATTCTGTATCATGGCCCGAGAAATGATCTGCCGAAAGACTATGCACCAAAGGAAGTCATTGCTCTATTGAATGAGCGAAAAGAAGACTTATATGTAGTAAGAGGAAACTGTGACGCAGAAGTAGACCAGATGGTCTTGAAATTTCCGATTATGGCAGATTATTGCATCCTTATGGATGGAGAAAGAACCATTTATGCAAGCCACGGTCACGTATACAATGAAGAAAATCTGCCGCCGTTGAAGAATGGAGATATTTTTATTCATGGACATACCCATGTACTTCGTGCGGAAAAGAAAGAGAACTATACGATATTGAATCCAGGTTCTGTTTCTATACCAAAAGAAGGAAATATTCCAACGTATGCCATTCTGGAAGATGGAAAATTCAGCATTCGCGGCTTTGAAGGAGAAGTTGTGAAGGAGCTTATTTTATAATGGAAAAATTTGAATTGATTGCACCTTGTCATTTTGGCCTTGAGGCTGTAATGAAAAGGGAAATACAGGATCTGGGATATGAGATTGTAGAAGTAGAAGACGGGAAAGTGACCTTTGCCGGAGATGCAGAGGCAATTGTCCGTGCAAATATGTTTCTTAGAACGACAGAAAGAATTCTTCTGAAAGTGGGAAAATTCAAAGCAGTCACTTTTGAGGAATTGTTTGAAAAGACAAGAGCGCTTCCATGGGAGCGTTATATCCCTGCAAACGGCAAATTCTGGATCAAGAAGGCAAATTCTGTGAAGAGTCAGCTTTTCAGTCCTTCTGATATTCAGTCTATCATGAAAAAGGCCATGGTAGAACGGTTAAAATCGGTTTATCATGTAGAATGGTTTGATGAGGATGGACCGGAATTTCCGGTACGAGTAGCTTTTATGAAAGATATAGCCACCATTGGAATTGATACATCCGGGATTTCTCTGCATAAAAGAGGATATCGTCAGGCAACAAGTAAAGCCCCGATTACAGAAACGCTTGCATCGGCTTTGATTAAACTGACACCCTGGCATAAAGACAGGATTCTGGTAGATCCATTCTGCGGAAGCGGAACATTTCCAATTGAAGCAGCTATGATGGCAGCAAATATTGCACCTGGTCTGAACCGGAGTTTCCTCTGCGAAGACTGGAAAAATCTTATTTCCAGGAAGCACTGGTATACAGTAAGAGAAGAGGCAAGGGATCTTATGAATCTGAATATTGAAACCGATATTCAGGGATATGATCTGGATGGTGCCATGGTAAAAGCAGCCAGAGAAAATGCGGTTCGTGCAGGTGTGGACGGGCTGATCCATTTTCAGCAGCGAGATGTGGCAAATCTGAGCCATCCGAAAAAATACGGTTTCCTCATTACCAATCCTCCTTATGGAGAACGGCTTGAGGAAAAGGAAAACCTTCCTGCTCTCTATGAAAAGATCGGAGAGCGCTTTTGCGGACTGGATTCCTGGTCTATGTATCTGATTACCGCTTATGACGATGCAGAACGCTATATCGGGCGAAAAGCAGATAAAAACAGAAAAATCTATAATGGAATGATGAAAACGTATTTTTATCAGTTTCTGGGGCCAAAACCTCCGAAACAAAAAAGGAGCTGAGATATGAAACGAATGATTTTTGCCACAGGCAATGAAAATAAGATGAAAGAAATACGGGAAATATTGGGAAGTCTTCCTCTGGAAATCCTTTCTATGAAAGAGGCAGGGATTGAAGTCGATATTACAGAGGATGGAACCACATTTGAAGAAAATGCGCGGATCAAAGCCCGTGCAGTTTGTGAAAGAGCAGGAGAAATGGTGCTTGCCGATGATTCCGGTCTGGAAGTGGATTATCTGAATAAAGAACCTGGAATTTATTCTGCCAGGTACATGGGAGAAGATACTTCTTACAGAATTAAAAATAAAAGCCTGATCGACCGTCTGGAAGGCGTACCGGATGAAAAAAGAACGGCACGTTTCGTATGTGCCATTGCTGCCGCATTTCCAGATGGGAGAGAATTAGTTGTAAGGGGCACCATTGAAGGCATTATTGGATATGAAGAAAAAGGTGAGAATGGATTTGGATATGATCCGATCTTCTATTTGCCGGAACGGGGATGTACAACGGCAGAATTGCCGCCAGAAGAGAAAAACAGCGTAAGCCACAGGGGAAATGCACTTCGACAGATGAAAAAAATGCTGGAACAGGAACATCTTTTGTAAATCAATGAGCAAAGTTGATAAGAAAGGGTTTATTGTATGAGAATATTAATTGTCAGCGATACACACGGCCGTGAAAGCAATCTGGAGCGGGTTCTTGAAGAAGTGGGAAATATCAGCCATTTGATCCACTTAGGGGATGTGGAAGGTCAGGAAGACTATATTGAAGCAATTGCAGATTGTCCGGTGCATATTGTATCGGGAAATAATGATTTCTTTTCCAGTCTGCCAAGAGAAGAAGAACTGTGGATTGGAAACTATCATATTCTTATGACACACGGACATTATTACGGAGTGTCCATGGGGACCAGTGTGCTGGAAGAAGAGGCTCTTGCCAGAGGATTCAACGTGGCCATGTATGGACATACGCATAGACCGGAAATAGAAATCAAGGATGATATTACAATCTTGAATCCGGGAAGTCTCTCTTATCCGAGACAGTATGGTCGTAAGCCCAGTTACATAATCATGGAGATCGATTCCAGGGGAGAAGCCCATTATACCATTCACTATCTGGAATAGATGTGAAAAATGCACAATAGGCAATGTTGGAATATGCGAAAAAACGGGTAAAATGTTGAAAGCGAAAAAAGTTAAAAAAAATATAAAAAAGTTGTTGACTTTTAAAGGACCCTATGGTAAAGTATATCTTGCGTCAGGCAAGAGAGAAAAAACAAAAAAGCTTGAAGCAAAACAAATGCCTTATCGGGGTGTGGCTCAGCTTGGCTAGAGCGCCTGGTTTGGGACCAGGAGGTCGCAGGTTCGAATCCTGTCACCCCGATTAAAAAAGAAAAGGCATTGCCCGTGCGGGTGTAGTTCAGTGGTAGAACACCAGCCTTCCAAGCTGGATATGTGGGTTCGATTCCCATCACCCGCTTTCGGTAAAAACCGAGGATGTGTTTGTAGCTCAGCTGGATAGAGCAACGGCCTTCTAAGCCGTGGGTCGGGGGTTCGAATCCCTTCAAGCACGCTTGTGCAGAAGCACATAATATATGGTGGGTATAGCGCAGTTGGTTAGCGCGCCAGATTGTGGCTCTGGAGGCCGAGGGTTCGAATCCCTCTATCCACCTTTTGCCGTTACGGCAGCCTTGGGCTATCGCCAAGCGGTAAGGCACAGCACTTTGACTGCTGCATTCGCTGGTTCGAATCCAGCTAGCCCAGTTCAAAGTACCAAATAATCTGGAGCATTAGCTCAGTCGGTAGAGCACTTGACTTTTAATCAAGTTGTCCGGGGTTCGAATCCCCGATGCTTCATTGGAACAAGCAAATGCTTGTTCTATTTTTTTGCAAATATGCGGGCATGGCGGAATTGGCAGACGCGCCAGATTTAGGTTCTGGTGTCTACGACGTGCAGGTTCAAGTCCTGTTGCCCGCAGACCAAAAGTGCCTTATTTACGGGCACTTTTTATAATTGATTAAAAAGCAGGTAGTTTCTATTAAGTTAAGAAACTACCTGCTTTTGGTATCTGATATTTTTGGTTTTTATTATTCCGCGTATTTTTAAAATAATACTTGTAAAATGTCCGATGTGGGGATATAATGAAACAAATGCGTGCGTTTGGGGGCAGAATTGGTGTGTAACATGTGCAAATTTATATTGCCGGAGGCGGATTTTTATGGCGGGGACGATTCAACAGATTGCAGAGTTGGCAGGAGTTTCCAGAGGAACAGTGGACAGGGCTCTGAATAACAGGGGGAGGATTAACCCTGAAGTAGCAAAGCGAATTGAACAGATAGCGAATGAAATCGGATATGTTCCGAAACATAGGAAAAAAGCAGGACAGTCTGTGGGAGAAGCAGACCGGGAGCGGATTAGCCGAATTGGCGTCGTGACGCAGCTTTCTCAGTCTTCTTTTATGATTCAGGTGAATAAAGGGCTTCAGGATGCCTCGGACAGGCTGCGGGAGCGTGGGATTGAGGTTGTGATAAAGGAAAATGCTTCTGTGGATGAGCAGCAGCAGCTGGCGGCGCTGCAGGAACTGGAAGAGGAAGGGATGGATGCACTGGCAATCATGCCGGTGGAGTGTGACAGTATCCGGGAAAAGATCAATCAGCTTGTGGAAGAAAAGCACATTCCTGTGGTGACCTTCAATACAGATATTGTGGGAACAAAACGAACTTGCTTTGTAGGATTGGATAACTGGAAAAGCGGGCAGGCAGCCGCCGGCCTTATGGGTCTTATGATGCATGGGCATGGAAAGGTTCTGGGAATTACCGGATATTTTTCCAACAGTGCAGGCAGTCGCCGGGTAGACGGATTTGTGGCAGAACTGAAAAAGAATTTTTCGGATATGGAACTGGTCGGTGTGCAGAGCAGTCTGGATCACACAGAAGAAGTGGAAAAAATTATTGTAAATGCCATGACAGCATTTCCGGATCTGGAAGGCATTTTTGTGGCTTCCGGCGGGCAGGCAGGTGTGAAGCGGGCTTTCGAGAGAGTAAATCTGGAAAAACGTCCATATGTGATTATATACGACCTGACACCAAAGAATAAAAATGCATTACTGGAAGGTACGGTAGACTTTCTGATTGACCAGGAAGGATATGAACAGGGGTATCGGGCTCTGACCATTCTGGAAGATATGATCAAACGTGGAATCTCGCCGGAAAATGAATATATGTATACGGAAATCAACATCAAAACAAAGTACAATGTATAAAAGAAATCCGAATGGATACAGGAATCGGTATCTGTTCGGATTTCTTTTTATTATTAGAAGCAAAAGAATGAATTGTTTATAAAAACAAGAAATAAAAAACGATTCTGAAAAGCACACATTAAAAGCACGCATGAATTCTTGTGAAAATAGAATAAAATGGGAATGCCAAATTGTGCATAATATAGAAAATATGCGAAAAATAAAAAAGAACTTGCTATTTTAAAATGCGTGTGATATTATAAAAGCACAAAAAGAAAGCACGTAAAGCACATATAAATATAAAGGCACGCAAAACAAAATGCCGAAACAGGAGGAAGATTTCTTATGAAGTATGTAGAGTTTGATGCAAGCAGACCAATGGATCTGGTCTTATTGGGACGTGTGGCAATTGATTTTAATCCGGCTTATAATGAGCAGGTAAAAGAAGAATTCAAACCTTTAAAGAAGGTTCATATGTTTGAAAAATTTGTAGGTGGTTCACCGGCAAATATTGCTGTAGGTGTTACAAGACATGGATTAAAAGCAGGATTCTTTGGAAAAGTATCCGATGACCAGTTTGGCGAATTCGTTGTTGATTATTTCAAGGAACAGGGAATTGATACATCCCGCATCAGCAAATGCACAAACGGCGAGAAGCTGGGCCTGACTTTTACAGAAATGCTTTCTCCGAAGGAGAGCAGCATTCTTATGTACAGAAACTGTATCGCAGACTTACAGCTTTCTGTAGATGATATTGATGAAGAATACATCAAACGGACAAAAGCAATCCTGATCTCAGGAACAGCACTGGCAGAGAGCCCTTCCAGAGAGGCGGCAATCAAAGCAGTTATGCTGGCAAAGAAAAACAATACAAAGATTATTTTTGATATTGACTATAGAGAATACAACTGGAAAAACAGTGACGAAATCTCCATTTACTATTCAATCGTGGCAAAAGAAGCAGACATCATCATGGGATCCAGAGAAGAATTTGACCTGACTGAGAAACTGATCAAACCAGGTATGACAGATGAAGAATCTGCTGCATTATGGCAGGGATACAACGCAAAAATTGTAGTGATCAAACATGGTATGAAAGGTTCTACCGCTTATACCTGTGACGGACAGAAGTTCTCCATCAAACCATTCCCGGTTGAAGCAAGAAAAGGATTTGGCGGCGGAGATGGATATGGTTCCGGTTTCTTATATGGTTTATACGAAGGATGGGAAGTCATTGACTGTCTGGAATTTGGTTCAGCCGAAGCATCCATGATGGTAAGAAGCAATAACTGTTCGGACTCTCTTCCGGGACCGGATGCCGTACATGCATTTATTAAAGAAGAAAAAGAAAAATTCGGCGAAATGATTGCGAGAGTATAAGAAGGGAGAACATAAAAATGGCAGACACAACAAGAATGACCGTTGCACAGGCAATTGTAAAATTTTTAGATAATCAGTATGTTTCCATGGATGGAGTAGAAACAAAATTTGTAGAAGGTTTCTTCACCATCTTCGGACATGGAATCGCAGTAGGACTTGGAGAGGCACTGGATACAAACCCGGGACAGTTACGGGTTATGCAGGGAAGAAACGAGCAGGGTATGTGCCATGTGGCAACTGCTTTTGCAAAACAGAACAACAGAAAAACAATTATTCCCTGTGCATCTTCTGTAGGACCGGGCGCTGCAAACATGGTAACTGCATGTGCAACCGCTACGGTAAACAACATTCCTCTTCTGGTATTTCCGGCAGATACCTTTGCTTCCAGACAGCCAGACCCGGTTCTGCAGCAGCTGGAACAGAGCAACAGCCTTGCTACTACAACGAATGATGCATTTAAACCGGTATGTAAATACTGGGACAGAATCACTCGTCCGGAACAGCTGATGACAGCACTGATCAGTGCAATGCGTGTACTGACCGATCCGGCAGAGACCGGAGCCTGCTGCATTGCAATTCCGCAGGATGTAGAAGGAGAATCCTATGATTATCCGAATTATTTCTTTAAGAAACGTGTACATAGAATCACAAGACCGGCAGCAGTAGAAGAAGAGCTGGAAGATATTGCAGAAATCATTGCAGGTGCAAAGAAACCGCTCCTGATTGTAGGCGGTGGTGTAAAATATTCGGAAGCAGGTGAAGCAGTTGAGAAATTCTGTGAAGAATTCCACATTCCATTTGGCGAGAGCCAGGCAGGAAAAAGTGCTTGTAAATCAAGTCATCCATACTGCCTCGGTGGTATCGGCGTAACAGGAACACTGGCTTCCAATGTGATCGCAAAAGATGCAGACGTAGTAATCGCTGTAGGTTCCAGACTTTCCGACTTTACTACAAGTTCAAAACATCTGTTCAGAAATGAAGATGTAAAATTTGTTACCATTAATAACAATCGTTATCATGCATATAAGATGGATGCAGTAAAAGCAGTCGGTGATGCAAAAGTTACCGTAGAAGCACTGGCAGAAAAACTTCGTGCAAGAGGTTATGTCTCTGCATATGCCGGAGAAATCGAAGCAGCAAAAGAAGCATGGGATAAAGAATGGGATCGTCTTGCAGGAATTGAATATACAGGCGATGACTTCGAACCGATTATTAAAGCAAGAGACCCACGTACAGTACCGGAATTTGTAAAACTGACAGATGGTAAGATCACACAGACAGCAGCACTTGCAGCAATCAATAAAACCATTGACAAAGATGCAACCATCATCACAGCAGGCGGTTCTCTTCCAAGCTGTATGCAGCGTATGTGGAGAACAGACAAGAGAGGCGGCTATCATGCAGAATACGGATATTCCTGTATGGGATATGAAGTTGCAGCAACACTGGGTGTGAAATTTGCAGAACCGGATAAGGAAGTATATTGTGTAGTCGGTGATTCCAGTTTCCAGATGCTTCACAGTGAAATCATGACGATCATGCAGGAAAGAAAGAAAGTTAATATTTTGATTTTCGATAACTGCGGATTTGGCTGCATCAATAACCTGGAAATGAATCATGGAATCGGCAGTCTTGCAACGGAATTCCGTTATACAGACGGCAAGAAACCAACCGGAGATCTGATTCCTGTAGATTATGCAAAAATCGGTGAGGGATATGGTCTGAAAACTTATACCTGTAAGACAATTGCTGAACTGGTAGATGCTCTGGAAGATGCAAAGAAACAGGAAATTGCCTGTCTGTTTGACCTGAAGGTTATTCCGAAGACTATGACAGACGGATATGAGTCCTGGTGGAATGTAGGAATTGCTACTACATCCGAAAAAGAAAGCGTAAGAGAAGCTTGTGAAGGTGTTATGAAGGGCCGCAGCGAGTCCAGAGAATATTAATCAGAAGGGAAGCATGGTACAATGAGTAAAGTATTTGGATATCCGGAATTTGATGCCAATGGAGAAAAAATCCTGACAACTTATGACAATGAATATAAAGATATGATGATGGACATTCGTGTTTATCAGATGAAAGCAGGAGAGACAAGAACGTTTCTCAGAACCGGAGAAGAAACAGCAGTGCTGCTCTTCTCTGGAAAAATCACCTATGAATGGGAAGGCAACAAAGAAACAGTAAGCAGAAAAGATGTGTTTACAGAAGGTCCCTGGTGTGTACATGTATGTACAGGAAAAGAGGTGACGGTAACCGCAGAAGCAGATGCGGAAATCCTGGTGCAGTGTACAAAAAATGATACAGAATTTGCAGGGAAACTGTACAAACCGGAGGATGCTCCATGGGGATATTCCTGTGTTGGAAAATTCGGGAATGTTGCAAAGAGAAGAGTGAATACGATTCTGGATCATGAGATTGCTCCCTATTCCAATATGGTTCTTGGAGAAGTATTGAATGACAGAGGAAACTGGTCCGGATATCTGCCGCACAGACATCCACAGCCGGAAACTTATTATTTCAAATTTGATCGTCCGGAAGGCTTCGGAGCAAGCTTTGTAGGAGATCAGGTATTCAAAAGTACAGACGGAAGCTTTTCGGCCATTCCTGGAGGAGAACTGCACCCACAGGCAGTTGCACCGGGATTCCAGATGTATACATGCTGGATGATCCGTCACATTGACGGCAATCCATGGCTGCAGACCGACCGTTGCGAAGATGAAAAATATACATGGCTGCATGACGCAGAATTCTAAAATAACAGAGATTATACAGAAAGGAAGAAGTTTATTATGGCAAGAGAATTTATCGTACCGGGACAGATTATTACAGGATCCGGAGCATTGAACATGGCGGAAGAAACATTAAAAGGTCTTGGAAAAAAAGCGCTTATTGTAACAGATAAAGTGATGATTCAGTTAGGAAACTGTGCAAAAGTAGAAGCAGCTCTGAAAAATCAGGGGTTAGATTACGCAATTTATTCAGAAATCGTAGGAGAACCGACAGACGTTATGATTGAAAACGGTTTGAAGGCTTATAAAGAAGAAGGCTGTGATTTCCTGGTTGCACTTGGCGGCGGAAGCCCGATCGATTCCATGAAAGCAATTGGTTCTCTTGTTGTAAATGGTGGAAACATTTCTGATTACATGGGCAAGATTATTGATGTGGAAATGCCTCCTCTGGTAGCGATTCCGACTACAGCAGGTACCGGATCCGAAGCGACACAGTTTACAATTATTACAGATACAAAGAAAGACATTAAAATGCTGTTAAAAGGCAAAGTGCTTATGCCAAGCCTTGCAATTATTGACCCGCAGTTCACTATGACAGCACCTCCAAAGATTACAGCGGCAACTGGTCTGGATGCACTCTGTCATGCAGTAGAAGCTTATACATCAAGAAAAGCACAGACACTTTCCGATACCTTTGCAATGTCAGCAGTGAAGAGAATCTTCAAATATCTTCCGGTTGCTTTCAAAGATGGACAAAATGAGGAAGCCAGAGTACAGATGTCCGTAGCAGCTCTGGAAGCAGGTATTGCATTTAACAATGCATCCGTTACCATTATTCATGGTATGAGCCGTCCGATTGGTGCTCTTTTCCATGTAGCACACGGTCTTTCCAATGCCATGTTGTTAAAAGAATGTCTTACATTTGCACTGGAAGGTGCTTATGATCGTTTCGCAGAACTGGGACGTGCAGTCGGAGTGGCTTCTGATGCAGATTCTGATAAAGAAGCAAGTGAAAAATTCCTGTCAGCAGTAGAAGCAATCGTAAAAGAACTGGAGACACCAACACTGGCAGAATTCGGTATTGATAAAGAAGAATTCTTTAAAGTGATTGATAAAATGGCATTTGACGCAATGGACAGCGGAAGTCCGCAGAATACCATGCGTGAAGTGACAGAGGAAGACGTAAAACAGATTTACAGAAATCTCTGGTAATTATAAATTTGCTAACATACATACCCTCTCTATATAAACAATTATACCCTCTGAAATCGGAGACATTTTGGCTGTTTCTGATGCAGGACTCCGGGAACTTCTGTTTCCGGAGTCTTTGCGAATTAAAAAAAGAAAAATACAGGGGCGCAGCGATTATGAAAAAATGGGAGAAAAGGCTTCTTTTCATGTTTTCCGGAATCTTTTTTT
>JALFGN010000131.1 GCA_022777285.1 Blautia sp. | reverse complement strand
TCTTGAGAAAGGAAAAAATTCGTATAGCAGCAAAATTGCCAGAAACAATTGAGAAGGCATTTTCGACTATACAGCAGTCAGATTGTTTGGGATGGTTTCGTTCGTGTAATTATGTGCAATAATTTATTGTTTTGCTATAGTAAACATGATTGTATAAAAGTTTTTTGGATATGATTTAAGGAGGTATGATTATGAAAAAAAAGATAATTGTTTCAGTGCTTTGTTTAGCTTTGCTGATTTTTTCTATTAGTATATATGCAGAAGCAGAAGGAGATAATAAAGGTCCAAATTTTTGGTTGGGTAGAACAATTATTTCACAATTGAATAATAAATCTTCACGTTCAGATGAAAATATTATCTATGCCAAAGGCAAAGACATCGAGATAACGGAAAAGGAACTGAACAATCATGCAGCACGCCTCATCAATGCCGGAGGAAGAGAAAGAGAAGAAGCTTATAAAGAAGCATATGATACCATTGTGAGAAGAAAGACATTACTTCATGCTGCATTGCAGGCTGGGTATAAAGTTTCTGATGGAGAACTGGATCAAATCATAGAGAAAGAAAAAGAGAATCTTCAGGATCCGGATGTAAAAGAACAGGCAGAAGAGTTGTATGAGGGATTTGGTGGAGAAGAGGCATATTGGGAATACATTCGTGAGATAAAACGTGAAACTGCAATCTGTTCCAAGTACATCAATGAGAAAGAAAAAGAATATCGGGAAGCACATGAAGATGAAGAGCTGATTTCATATGGAGAAGACGGTTCCATTCATGATGCATGGGAAGAGGAAAAAGAAAAACTGATCCAGCAGTTAATAGAGGAACAACAGATTGAAATCATAAAGAACAACAAATAAGAGAAAAACAGAAAAGAGTCTGCCGGGCAGACTCTTTCCTCATATTCTCTCTGTGTTCTTTTTATAATCCTGTTTTTTCTGCGATGAATTTTCTGGCTTTCATTGCGTATTCCAATGGATTTGCTTTTGCAGGATCCTGCTCTGCTTCAACCAGCATATAGCCTTCATATCCTGCATCTTCCAGCACCTTAAAGATCGGATCAAAATCAATACATCCATCTCCCGGTACTGTAAAGGTACCCATACGTACTCCTTCCAGGAAGCTTAAATTTTCATTTTTTACTTTTTCTACGACTTCCGGACGGATATCTTTTAAATGTACGTGTTTGATTCTGTTTACATATTTTTTTACCATTTCCAGAGGATCTGCTCCACAGTATGTAAAGTGTCCGGTATCAAACAGAAGACTTACATATTCCGGATCTGTGTTCGCCATCATGCGTTCTACTTCATCCGGATCCTGTACAACGGTTCCCATATGATGATGGAAAGTAAGGGAAATTCCATACTCTTCTTTCGCGATCTTACCCAGTTTGTTCATACCAGTACAGAAGGTATCCCATTCTTCATCGTTCATTACGTATTTATGTCCGAAAATCGGAGTATCCTGCATTCCCTGTACACTGTGGCTCTGCTCAGAAGCACCGATGATTTTGGAACCCATTTCTTTCAGGAAAGTCAGCTGTGCACGGAATTCTTTTTCTACTTCTTCAAATGGCTTTGTGATAAGGAAAGAAGAAAACCACTGATTGCAGATTTCCACACCGCGCAGTTCCAGTGCTTTTTTCAGCATTTCCGGATCTTTTGGATATTTATTTCCAACTTCAGATCCTGTAAATCCTGCCAGTGCCATTTCGCTCACACACTGTTCAAATGTATTTTCTTTTCCAAGATCCGGCAGGTCATCATTGGTCCATGCAATTGGAGCAATGCCTAATTTTACTTTATTTTTGTCAAACATTTTGCTTTCTCCTATCTGCTCTTCTTACATAATTTCAGAAATCTTAACCGGTCTGTGTTCTTCACAGGATTTCTTAGCAGCCAGACCCATAAGTACCGGTTTCAGACCATCCATAACGTTTAATGGAGTTTCTTTGTCGTTTTCAATTGCATCGATGAAAGCTGCAATTTCTTTTCCGTATGCTTCCATGTATCTTTCCAGGAAGAAGAACAGTGGTTTTTCACCGGTCACACCTTCTGCATTGCTGATTACTGCGGAAGACTGGCTGTCGTTTTTGATTGCAACCATACCTTCAGAACCGAATACTTCTGCTCTCTGGTCGTATCCGTAAACAGCTTTTCTGCAGTTATCGATAACTGCGATCGCACCGTTTTCCATCTGTAATGTAATCACTGCTGTATCCACATCGCCTGCTTCTCCGATTGCAGGATCTACCAGGTTTGCACCCTGTACATATACTTCTGTCGCATCGCATCCAGCCAGAAAACGGACCATATCAAAATCATGAATTGTCATATCCAGGAACATACCGCCGGATACTTTTACATAGTCAATGCTTGGTGGTTCCGGGTCACGGGATGTAATTTTGATAATCTCCGGTTTACCAACTTTACCTGCTGCAACTGCCTGCTGAACTGCTTCAAAGTTGTGGTCAAATCTTCTGTTGAAACCTACCTGATATTTCAGATTTGTACCTTCCAGAGCTGCGATTACTTCTTTGATTTTGTCTACATCATGATCGATTGGTTTTTCACAGAATACATGTTTTCCTGCTTTGATAGCTTCCAGAGAGATTGGTGAATGTGTATCTGTAGAAGAACAGATCAAAACTGCATCGATTTCCGGATCGTTGATGATTTCTTTGTAATCTTTTGTTGTGTGTTCTACACCCATGCTCTTTGCCCATGCTGCTGTCTCATCATTTAAAAATGGATCTGCAACTGTTTTGATCACTGCATCCTTTACTCTTGTAGAAATACTTGTAATATGAACCCTTCCGATTCTTCCTGCTCCAATGATACCTACTTTTACCATTTTTACATTCTCCTTTTTCCTGATTTTTATTTTTTTGCGATTCCTTTCGCGTGCCTTGGATTCCTTTCGCGTGCCCGGGCACGTTTCCTTTATGATGTTATAATAGCACTGCGTGCCCGAAAACGCAACTCGAAATTTTGTACAATTTTACCATAACCATTCTGTCTATTTTTACTAACCGCTAAAAGAAATTTTAAGCAAAAATACCGGAACCTTGTTTCTCATCAAGATTCCGGTATCTCACTTATTTTTCTTCTTTTATAATTTCCATCTGTTGTTCCGTTACCAACTGCTGGATTAGTTTTTCTTTTTCCTCTTCCCACGCATCATGAACAGAACCATCTTCTCCATATGAAATCAATTCTTCATTTTCATGTGCTTCCCGATATTCTTTTTCTTTATCATAAACTGTACCCCTTGTCAAGGACATTTTTAAATTTAAGTACCCTTATTTTTAGACGTGATTTTTCAGGTGTATCCCACCTGACAGACTTGCTTTTTTTGCAGATCCAACAAAGTGGACAGATAGGATATAGGTACCCTTA
>JALFGN010000115.1 GCA_022777285.1 Blautia sp. | reverse complement strand
TGTCGCTGGTTCGATTCCGGCTCTGGGCATTTTTTCTGCGAAAAAGCAGAAATGAATTGAATATGGAGCATTAGCTCAGTCGGTAGAGCACTTGACTTTTAATCAAGTTGTCCGGGGTTCGAATCCCCGATGCTTCACGCCTATTAAGATAGCAGGATTTTGGAAAAACAAAATTCTGCTGTTTTTATTTCGTATAAAAAACAAAAATAAGAGATCAGAATCTTGAGGGGGGATAGATTCTGACCTCTTATTTTTCGTCTACTTTATAAAAAAGAAGGAGAGCCGATATAAGGGAATATCGGCATATGAAAAAGAAAAAGATTTTGAAAAAAGTCTTATTGGCTTTGTTCAAGTTATACTATACAAAGAAAATGTGATGATTGTGTGTTCAAAAAATGAAAGAAATATGAAAATGTTTTTAATAGTTTGTTTATGGATCACAGGTCAGCTTTATAAGGAGGATCTGCAGGATAACCACTGCCGGCTTTTTGCATACCTCTTTGTACTGCATCTCTGGAATTTTTCCAGTCAGCATCTTTGTTTTTGTAATCAAACTTATCGCAAAACCATTCCAGATCATCTGTAACTCTTTGCAGATTTTCTGTCATAAGAGGAAAGAGAATTTCATAAAAAGATTTCTTTTCTTTATCAGAAAGTATGGTTTCTGCATTTTCTACCAGATCAGCAAAGTGATTCAGGCAAAAACCCTTGCTGGCTTTAAATAATTCTTTGAAATCAGGATTTTTTCTGTAAAGTTCAAAAAATGTATCTAAATATCTGGCATAGGTATTTTTATAATAATCACAAATATAACAGGTTTTTTGTTGTTCTTTTATCCACATACCGATATTCGTTTTGGGATGATCAGAATCAGTCTGAGCTTTTTTAAAATGGCTGAGCATGGAAGCTTTTCCTGGGGAAAACATTTTAATCTGTTGTTTCAGTTCTTTATTTTTTTTCTTAAAATGAGTCGTTAATATAAGACCAGAACCAAGACGATTGCCATAATCAAACATCTTTTTGTAGTGACGTCTGCAAAAGCCGAGCTTATCTGTTTCTGCGCGTACATCATCTTCCATATAAGAGGCGCCAGAACCAAGTACAAAATCGATAGCGTGTTGTTCAAGATTGCGTTCAATGAAGCAAAATGGGCATTCATCATCGGCTTTAAAAGCATCCATTAAAGGTATAGTATATATTTTTTCTTTCATGTGAAAATCCTCCTTAGAGAAAAATAGGTATGATTTTATTGGTAATTACAGAGTATCACAGATTTGGGACAAATAAAATATGGATGTGGAAAAATAAAAAAAATGTGGATTATACACTGGTTTTTATGAGTGAAAGTGGATAGAATCATTGCATGGTGTTGTAGAGTTTGATAGTATAGAAGTTAAAGAGTAATATTACAGGAGAAAAAAAGTATGCTAAATTGTTTATTTGTAGGAATGGGAGGATTTGTTGGTGCAACAGCCAGATATTTATGTGGATTCATTCCAATTCCTCAGAAGTCTGGTTTCCCTTTTATAACATTGTGTATTAATTTCCTGGGAGCGTTGTTAATTGGATGGATTTCAGGAATCAGCAGTAAGAGTGGAGGAATGAATCCTCAGTTGGTGTTATTTTTAAAAACAGGCGTGTGTGGTGGTTTTACTACATTTTCTACATTTGCATTGGAAAGTACAACACTTATAGAAAAAGGAAAGACTGGAATGGCTCTTCTTTATATGGGATTCAGTGTGATTGTATGTATTGCGGCTGTAATGGCGGGGCAGAAAATAGCTGTTGGCTGAATGGATAATAAGTGATAAAATAAAACATATATGAAATATATGAGAAACGGAGAGGAAAAATGGGAAAAGAACTTCATATTGAAACAAAATGTGTACATTCCGGATGGCAGCCAAAAAAAGGTGAGCCGAGAATGATGCCAATTTATCAAAGTACAACCTTTAAATACGATACGACAGAGGCTATGGGAAGAATGTTTGATTTAAAGGATGATGGGTATTTTTATACCAGATGTCAGAATCCTACCAATGATCTCGTAGCTAAAAAGATCGCGGATCTGGAAGGCGGAGTAGCAGGAGTACTTACTTCTTCCGGACAAGCTGCAACATTTTATGCAGTATTCAATATCTGTGAGGCAGGAGATCATGTCATTTGTGCTTCTGCAATTTATGGAGGAACACTGAATCTTCTCGGAGTAACTGCAAAAAAAATGGGAATTGAATGTACTTTCGTAGATGCAGATGCATCAGAAGAAGAATTGGCAAAAGCATTTCAGCCAAATACAAAAGCCGTTCTTGCGGAAACGATTTCGAATCCTGCATTAGTTGTTCTTGATATTGAAAAATTTGCAAAGCTGGCTCATGAGCATGGTGTGCCTCTGATTGTTGATAATACATTTGCAACACCTGTAAATTGCAGACCTTTTGAATGGGGAGCAGATATTGTGACTCATTCTACTACAAAATATATGGACGGGCATGCTATGCAGGTAGGCGGAGCAATTGTGGACAGCGGAAATTTTGACTGGGAAGCTTATGGAGAGAAGTTTCATGGTCTTACAAAACCAGATGAATCTTATCATGGAATTGTATATACCAAACAGTTTGGAAAAGCTGCATATATCGCAAAAATTAATGCACAGCTTATGAGAGATCTTGGCTCGATTCCGTCACCAATGAATTGTTTCCTTCTTAATGCAAGTTTGGAATCGTTGCCTTTGCGTGTGGAAAGACATTGTTATAATGCTCAGAAGGTAGCAGAATTTTTGAATGCACATCCATTGGTAGAACATGTGAATTTTGCCGGACTTCCGGGAGATAAATATCATGAAATGGCTAAAAAATACATGCCAAAAGGTACCTGTGGTGTTATTTCCTTTGAATTGAAGGGCGGAAGAGAAGCGGCTGTTAAATTTATGGACAGTTTGAAACTGGCTTCTATTGTTACGCATGTAGCTGATGCTAAGACAAGTGTACTTCATCCGGCAAGTCACACACACAGACAACTGAATGATGAGCAGCTTGTAGCAGCAGGAATTTCTCCTGGTATGGTTCGTTTTTCTGTAGGAATTGAAAATATTGAAGATATTATTGATGATTTGACACAGGCTTTAGAGGCAAGTGAGAAATCATGAGATCTTATCAGATTACAGAATGGTGTCATGAACTTTTTAGTCTTCAGGCAGTAAAAGGCGGGTTCTATATAGATGCTACGATGGGAAATGGATATGATACATTGTTTCTGTGCAGACTTGCAGAAGAAAATGGTCAGGTAATCGCTTTTGATATTCAGGAGAAAGCTTTAGAGGCAACCAGAAAACTTCTTGCAAAAGAAGGAATGGAAGAAAGAGCCAGGCTTGTGTTAGACAGTCATGTGAATATGGGGAAATATGTACAGGAAGATTCTGTAGATGGAATTTGTTTTAATTTCGGATATTTACCAGGAGGGGATCATGCGCTGGCAACACAGCCGGAAACCAGCAAAAAAGCATTGAAGGTTGGATTAGAGCTGTTAAAAAAAGGCGGTGTAATGAGTCTGTGTATTTACAGTGGAGGCGATACAGGATTTGAGGAAAAAGAAGTTCTGATGAACTATATAAAAGAACTGGATGAAAGAAAATATGTGGTGATTGTAAGCAGTTATTACAATCGAAAAAATAATCCACCAATACCGGTTCTGATTATAAAGAAGTAATGAGACAAGGGCAGAAAATCATATACATAAAAGAAAGAAGAATCCGGATTTTGTATGAAAAAAAAGGGAAAAGCCGGAATCTGCGGACTTTTTGTATTGATTGTTCTGCCTTGTCTGTTTACGGGATTCATTTGTGGAAAAGAAGCATGTCCAGTTGTCAAAAAATCATCTATGGAGGATTATGTTGCAGCAGTTACAGCAACACAGATCAGTTGGAGTGCTCCAAAAGAGGCAATCAAAGCGCAGACAGTCATCGCAAGAGGGAATCTGTATGTGAAATGGCGGGCGGGAAAAGGTGGACGTGAAGTAAAAAATGCTTCTATCTATTTAAAAAAAAGAAAAATGGATGATTTATTTCTGGAAAAATTTCAGATTTTTCAGGAGGCAGCAAAAGAAACAGAAAATCAGGTACTTGTGTATGAGAATGAGGTAAAAGAAATTCCTTATCATGAATTGGGAACGGAAAAAACAAGAGATGGGAAGGAATTGCTAGGAGAGGCATTTTCATATTTACCTTCTGTAGAAACATTCAATGATAAAAACAGTCCTTTGTATGTAAGGGGCTGTTATTTTAATACAGAAGAATTGAGGAAAAGATTAAAGAGGAAGTTTCCAGGATTTGAAATAGAATCAGCAGAGCAGATTGAAATAAAAGCAACAGACAGTGTAGGGTATGTTATGATAATACAAATTGGAAATCAGGAATTTCAGGGAGAAAGTATAAAAGAATTTTTGGAGATTCCATCTTCCTGCTTTATGGTACAAAGTGATGGAGAAGAAATCCGGTTTTTATGCAGGGGTTCTGGTCATGGTCTGGGAATGAGCCAGTACACGGCTTCCGTTATGGCACAGGAGAAAAAAGATTATAAAAAGATTCTCAATTATTTTTTTCCTGATCTGGAGATTGAGAATCTTTCTGATATGAAATAAGATGCATAAGTTATCATATTCTGGTAATCCTATATATGAAAACAATAAGGGGCGGATGCTCCACATAGGTTGAGGTGAAGAATATGAGTAAAAGAAACAAAATTCGTGTGGCACTTGGCAGTTTATTAACGCTTGTGATTGTAGCTGCATGTGTGACTGTTTATCAGTCTGGGAACGATGGTACACCAAATGAAAAAGAACTTGTACAGAAAGAAGACTTTACAGATGAAACAGAAGTAAGAGAACAGAAGAAAAATGAGGAAGCGGAAGAAGGAAAAGAAGATATACAGGAAGAAACACAGAACGTAACTACTTCTCAGGTAGAAGGAACGAGAACTACAGAGGAGAATCCGGAAGTACAGGAAGAGGTTCCAACAGAAGCGGAATCACAGGAAATTGAGGAGACTATAGCAGATCAGCCTTTAGCAGCAGTACAACCGGAAATAAATTTTACAGAAAGTTCTCTGATGCAGTGGCCGGTGGAAGGACAGATCGTGCTTGATTATGATATGGATCATACCATTTATTTTCCAACTTTAAATGTCTATAAATATAGTCCGGCAATTGCAGTTTCTTCAGAAGTCAATACTCCGGTTGCGGCAGCAGCAAATGGAAAGGTTTTATCAATCACCAATAATGAAGAAACAGGTCTGACAATGACGATGGATCTTGGAAACGGGTATCAGGCAATTTATGGGCAGTTAAAAGATCTGACATTTCAGACGGATGATTATGTGGAAGCAGGTACTGCGATTGGTTACGTAAGTGAACCAACCAAATATTATGCAAAAGAAGGTGCAAATTTGTATTTTGCGATGAAAAAAGATGGAACTTCATTAGATCCGCTTCAGTATCTTCCATAAGTGTTTTTATCCAGAATACTCACAATTTATTCTATGCAGAATATAATAAAGTATGCGGAAAGAAAAATCCGCAGCCGATGTTTTTTACATGATATTTCGACAGAATAATCTGTCCTGGGGTAATTTACTTTTCTAATCGGCAGCTTCAATATAGAGGGCACTGTAAAGTGCCCATTACATAGATCAGATTACTTTTATAAGATGATACTGCTCATCTGTCAGTAGAATATCTGCATTTTTTCCAGGAGTCAGAGAACCTGTTTTGTCATAAATACCGATGCTTTTGGCTGGATTCCGTGTTGCGGCAAATAAAGCATCGGATTCTTTAATGCCAAATTCCATAGCTTTTTTCATACAATCATATAAATTTGTTGCAGAACCTGCAATGGTTCCATCGGCAAGTGTGGCTTTTTTGTTGTTCATGGTGACTTTTTGTCCACCCAGTTCATAGGTTCCATTTTCCATTCCCGTAGCCATCATGGAATCACTGATCAGAATGACGCGCTCACTTCCAAACATTGAAAAAACATTGCGAACAACAGAAGGATGAATGTGGATTCCGTCACAGATTAATTCTACCATACAGGAAGGAATATCAGATGCAGCACCAATGACACCGGGGGATCTGTGAGCGAAAGGCGGCATTGCATTAAAGAGGTGCGTTACATGATTAGCACCAGCCTTCATTGCATTGTATGCACACTCATAAGAGGCAGAGGTATGTCCCACAGAAATTTTTACATCATGTTTGAGTTCCTGAATAAATTCAGAAGCTCCCTCTACTTCAGGTGCAAGGGTAACAAGCTTTACAAGATTTCCACTGGAAGCATTGCATTGGCGAAAAAAATCGATATCCGGTTTTTGGATATATGCTTCTACATGAGCGCCTTTTTTGGAAGGATTCAGGAACGGTCCTTCCATATTGATGCCGGCAATATGAGCAATAGAGGGATCCGGACAAATATTTTTGGCAGTAGAAAAAATTTGAATCAATTGTTCCATTGGTAAAGTCATAGATGTAGGGCAATAGGATGTGATTCCGTGCGATTTTTCATATTTTAAAATTGTTTTAAGTCCTTCCAGATTTCCATCAGAAAAATCATGACCGGATGCTCCATGACTGTGAATGTCAATTAATCCTGGAATGACTTTTAAACCGGAAGCATCCAGCTCCGTTTTGTCAAGGACTTCCTGGGAAGAGGATACAATTTTACCAGCTTCGATAAATAAATCTTTTTTTTCAAAGGTTCCATCTTCCTGAAAAACAAATCCATTCTTTATTATCATTTTCCTCTCTCCAATCTTTGTTTTCTTTGAAATATTATAAATCTGAATTAAGATTTTTTCAATTGTTCAAAAAAAATTGAAAGAACTTTCATGAAAAAGATTGAAAATAAAAAACAGGGTGATATACTGAAAAATAAAAGAGGAATGAATACGAATACTTGACAAAAAAAGTCTAGTATAGTATATTTATGATAATAACTGTTATTTCTATTGAAAGGAGAGTGCAATGGCTACGTTAAAGTACAGCCGACAAAGGGAATCCATTCGCCAGTTTATAAGAAACTGCAAAGAACATCCTACTGCCGACCAAGTATATACGCAGATAAAGGCAGAGTATCCAAATATCAGTTTGGGGACAGTCTACAGAAATTTAGCTCTTCTTGTTGAACTTGGCGAAATAACAAAAATATCTACCGGAAATGGCCCAGACAGATATGATTGTAATACAGAACAGCATAGTCATTTTATATGCACGCAATGCCATAATATCATTGATGTAGAAGGTGAAATCGTAAAGGAAATTACGAATAAGATCGCGGAAAATTTTGACGGGAAAATTACCGGTCAGAGGACTACTTTTTACGGAACTTGTAAAGAATGTATCAGGAAAGAAAATGAGAAAAAGTAGTTGACAAAAATGGTCAGGTATGGTACATTAAAACAGTAATAATTATTGTTATTTAAGGTTAATCAAATAAACATTATTAAGAAAAGGAGATAAGAGTTATGAAAAAATTTGTATGTGGTGTATGTGGATACGTTTATGAAGGCGATGCAGCTCCGGAAAAATGTCCAGTATGTGGCGTTGGTGCTGATAAATTCAAAGAGCAGGCAGGCGAATTATCATGGGCAGCTGAGCATGTAGTTGGTGTGGCTCAGGGCGTAAGCGAAGATATTCTGGCTGATTTAAGAGCAAACTTTGAAGGTGAATGTTCAGAAGTTGGTATGTACTTGGCTATGGCAAGAGTTGCTCATAGAGAAGGATATCCGGAAATTGGTTTATATTGGGAAAAAGCTGCTTACGAAGAAGCAGAACATGCTGCTAAATTTGCTGAATTATTAGGAGAAGTTGTAACAGACAGCACAAAGAAAAACCTTGAATTACGTGTTGCAGCAGAAAATGGTGCGACAGCAGGTAAATTCGATCTTGCTAAACGTGCAAAAGCTGCTAACCTTGACGCTATTCATGATACTGTTCATGAAATGGCTAGAGATGAAGCTCGTCACGGAAAAGCATTTGAAGGTCTGTTAAAGAGATATTTTGGTTAATTTAAAAATTTTTTGGACAGAGAGTTGTTCCCAACTCTCTGTTTTTTTATGTAAAAAAAGAGTTGCAAAAATAATATAACAGTGATATTATAATTCCAACAAGTAGTTTTTAAAACTACATAATATAATTTTAAATACTAATTTATATTATGCAAAAGACAGAAAAATGAGACATAATTGTTAGGAGTGAGTATTATGAAATTTAAAATCAAGGAACCCGGAAGTGCAATTACACATTTTGTAGGCTGTCTTATGGCAGTACTGGCTGCGGTACCTCTGCTTGTGAAGGCTGCCAGAGAGCCGGATAAGATTCATATGATTGCTATGAGTATTTTTATTCTGAGTATGATACTTTTATATGGAGCCAGTACCATTTATCATACAGTCGATTCTACGGAAAAAGTAAACAGAAGGCTTAGGAAAATGGATCATATTATGATTTTTTTTCTGATTGCAGGCAGTTATACACCGGTATGTTTGATTGCACTTCATGGGAAGACGGGAACGATGCTTTGTATAGCAGTTTGGGCGGTAGCTGTTATCGGAACGATTATCAAGGCGTGTTGGATTACCTGCCCTAAGTGGTTTTCTTCTGTCATTTATATAGCGATGGGGTGGCTTTGTGTATTTGCGTTTGTGCCAATCATTAAAGCATTGGATCCAGCAGGATTTGGATGGCTTCTGGCAGGAGGAATCATATACACAGTGGGAGGAATTATTTATGCGCTGAAGCTGCCGATTTTTAATGCAAAGCATAAGAATTTTGGATCTCATGAGATTTTTCATCTGTTTGTTATGGGTGGAAGTATTTGTCACTTTATAGTAATGTATGTATTTATTGTAAATATGCCTGTTTAAAAAATAACTGCTGTTCTACGTCGGGCGACATAGAACAGCAGTTATTTTTGTATAGACTATTGATTAATTGCTTTTACATGGAGATTCCAGCTTTCATATTCAAAAGAAGGAATAGGAAGTGGAAGACCGGCTTCCATAAGTGCTGCACCCGGATATTCTGTATTGTCAATGGAATACCAGAGATCCGGATTCAGTCCACGCAGTTTAATTCTGGAGAACATACCATTTGCTGTCAGTTTTGTGTTTACAATGCTGATCAGAGCTTCCTGTTTGTCTTCACTTACAAATTCCCATGCGGTATATTCTTCATCTTCATAAGGACTGGTCAGTCTGTAATAGATACCATCCTGGATAAGAGAATAATATTTACGGAAGGTTTTAATCTGATTTTTGATTTCTTCTTTTTCCTCGGTTGTAAGTTTTGCAGGATCCAGTTCATATCCAAAGGTTCCAGCCATGGCAACGGTTGCTCTGGTTGAAATTTCTGTTTTTCTTCCGGTCTGATGATTTGGAACAGCAGATACATGGGCACCCATTGTACTTACAGGGTAAGCGAAGGAAGTACCATACTGAATTTTCAGTCTTTCAATTGCATCGGTATCATCACTGGTCCAGATTTGCGGAGTATAGTAAAGCATACCTGCATCGAATCTTCCTCCGCCGCCGCTGCAGCCTTCAATCAGCATATCCGGATAACGCTGGTTCAGATTTTCCAGAACTTCATAAAGACCCAGAACATATTTATAAGCAGTTTCGCCCTGACGATCAGCAGGCAGTTCCGCACTGTAAAGATCGCCGATGCTTCGGTTGAAATCCCATTTGAGATATTCGATTTTAGCACTGTCCAGAACTTTGCACATCATGTTAAAAATGTAATCCCGTACTTCTTTTCTTGAAAAATCAAGAACCAGCTGATAGCGGCTTCTTACGGGTTTCTTTTCGGGAACTTTAAATGCCCAGTCTGGATGCGCGCGGTAAAGGTCACTGTCTTCGGAAATACATTCCGGTTCAAACCAGATACCGAATTTCAATCCAAGATTATGAATACGGTCAGATAAATCTTTTAAGGTACAACCCAGTTTCTTTTCGTTAACAATCCAGTCTCCAAGACCTGAAAAGTCATTATCCCGTTTGCCAAACCATCCATCATCCATTACAAACAGCTCCACGCCCATTTCTTTGGCTTCAGAGGCCATAGCAACCAGTTTGTCTCCTGTAAAATCAAAATAAGTACCTTCCCAGTTGTTGATCAGTACGGGACGTTCTGCTTTTTTGAATTTTCCTCGGCACAGATTGTTACGGATTGCTTTATGGAATGTGTGTGTCATCGATTCAAAACCGGTGCTGCTATATACCATAGCTGTTTCCGGGGCAGTGAAGGTCTGACCAGGATCCAGTTTATAGCAGAAGTTTTCAGGATGGATTCCCATAAGAACACGTGTCTGTCCGGTCTGGTCTTTTTCTGCTTCAGCCAGGAAATCTCCACTGTATACAAACGAGAATCCATAGCATTCACCGGATGTTTCTGTTGTATTTTTATCAGCCAGAACAACAAAAGGATTGTAGTGATGGCTGGAAGCACCTCTTGTACTTCCGACCGCCTGTACTCCGTGATGAACCCGTGTGCGGGAGTAGAGACGCTCCATAGCATGACGTCCGTAGAAGGAAATAAAGTCATATTCTCCGTACTGGAAATCTGCACATACGCTGAGTACACGATCAAGATAAACAGGAGAATCACCTTTATTTTCAATACACACTGCTCTGGTGATGATATCCTTTTCTTCCAGAACACCATAATACAGATGGACAAAAACAGAGTTCGTGGTGTCTTTTAAAGTAATGATCAGGGTATGAGCAGTATCTTCCTGACAACTGTAGAATGCAGGAAGACCTGGAAGCGCATATTTTCCTTCTTTTACTTCATAAGAATCAAAGGTAAGTTCAGCAGAAGATGCACCGCTGCTGTAGCGGATTTTCAGGGCACAATCTCTGTAATCTCCGCTTCCGTATACAGGAAATTCTACAGGCATGGTATCAAGAGAATAGGTGCGGTTTTTGCCGGCACTGTAAGGATTGCCTGAAAATCCACGGTCACAGCTTTTATTCAGATAAGAATAGTCAAAGACAGGTGTCCTTTTTCCGTAACGGGTATGAACCAGTGTACCAAGGGAATCTGCTTTCATCTGATACATACTGTTTTTGGTTAACAAGGTAAATAAAGAATTTGCATGATCAATTTGAATTGCCATAATTTCCTCCTTATCCAGATTAATAATGATTTCAGACTGCATGTCTGAATAAACGATTACTTTCAATTATAGTAAAAATTTTGTTTCAGGTATATGTTTTTATGTGACGTGTTTTAGAATTTTCCGCCACTGCCGCCGTGAGTGGTGCCGGAAGAACTGGAATGGGTACTGCTTCCGGAAGGATTCTCCTGTTGGATTTTTCTGGTGGTAATGGTTTTGTTTATGAACCAGTCCTGGTTTACGGATAGAAAGAGACTGCCGGGTACAGTATAGTTCTGAGCCTGAGTTTCGGGACGAACAGATTTTAGTTTTCCTTTTTTTACGAAAGCTAAAATAAGAGCAATCACAAATCCAATCAGGAAATCAGCAGCAATGAAGAAGGGGAAAAGGGGGGTTCTGGGAAGATTTCCGGTATCGTAAGGTTTTTCTGTTCGGGCCTGGGTAATAAAACTGTCACAAAGTTCAGCAAATGTTGTAAAGGATTCAAAATAATTTCCGTCACTTAAATCAGACAGAAACTGATCTTGTATATAGGCAAGACCGGCATCTGTAAAAGCAGTCATTCCGTATCCATAAGTGCTGATCCAATAATCGCGGTTTTCCATACTGATAAGAAGCAGTATACCATCGCGGTTTTCACCGTATCCATATCCGTTATAATCATAAAAATCATCGGCATAATTCATTGGAGATTGTCCGTTCAAAGAAGCAACCGTTGCAATTACAACATCACATTTCTGGCGTTCACTGACTTCATCCAGATTTTTAAGAAGTTTTGCTTCTTCTGTATCTGAAAGAATGTCTGCTTCGTCTGTCAGACGGGGAAGAAGTTTTTCTTCTGGAATCGCAGTTTCGGATTGTGCATATATGGAGTCGGTTGCTCCTGTAATCAGAAGGATTGATAAAAATATTACAGATAGTATCTTTTTCATACACTCCTCCTTTTCTATAACAATCGAAGAATACAGGTCAGAGCAGAAAGAATCGTTCCGATTAAAACACCTCTGATTGCCACATATTTCCAGAATGCCTGTTTATCAAAGGGAAGATCACCTACCATTTTTCCGGTTTGTCCATTCATAGCGAAGGTGTATTTTTTATTTTTCCATGTTGTGTTGAGCAGCCATACAGGATATAAGGCATACACAGAACTGGTATTATGTAAGGTGATGTGACTATCCTGAGTAGTTACTGAGTGGTATCCCTGAACAGTTTCCTCAAAAGAAATCTCTGTACTTCGCAGAATTCGTTCTCTGGCACGTTTGAGACGCTCTTTGGCTGATACATCATAGCGATTAGCCAGATAGCCTGCCAGATATGCAGACTGGAAGGGGACTGCTTCTGAAAAGTCATAAGGTTCAATGGATTCCATCAGGATATCATCCATTTTTTTGGAACCATCGGCAGGTACATGAGAAAAACGGATTTCTCCGGTTCGTTGTGCCTGATAAAATTCATGTTCTGTATATTCCGTATCTCCGGAAGTCCAGGTACGGATTCGTTCGCCGTTAAATTTCATATCTGCAGTTGCATCTGTATCAAACAGCCAGAACGGGACATAGATCCCTTTTATTTCATCAATATGATTTTCAGAACGGAAGATTCCGGGAAGAAAATTCTTTCCCTGAAGGTGTTTCTGATAGGCTGCTTTGGCTTCTTTCTTATCCAGTTTAAACGGAATAATGTAATCCGGTTTCAGATCATCGGAAAACTGCCCGCTCATGATTACCGGACTTCCACAGAAAGGACAGGCTGATGCACCGGTACTTCCATCAGCAGCAATTTGTCCCCCACAGGATTCACAGATATAAATATGTATGCCAGCAGTTTCTTCTTTGGTCCATTGATTGGTTGAGTCAGAAGTATTTGCTTGAGAATGCAGTTCCTGAAATTCTTCAACTTCCATTTCTGTATCGCAATAAGGACATTTCATTTTCTGAAGTTTACTGTTAAATTCCATGGCGCCGCCGCAGGCAGGGCATTTGTATTCTGTTAAATCAGGCATGATACACGCCTCCTTTTTGTAGTGTGCGACAGAAATTAATTGGTAATGTCTTCATCGGTAAAAGGATCTCCACATTCCGGACAGAATTTTGGAGGATGTGTCGGATCTTCTGGTTCCCATCCACATTTGTCACAATGGTATAGAGGCACACCGGCTGATTTTTTTGCTCCGCAGTTATAACAGAATTTTCCTTTATTGAAAGTTCCGCAGGAACAGGTCCAACCATTTGTTTCCGGCTTTTTGGATCCACATTCTGTACAGAAATTTCCGGATGCAAGATGGCCACAGGAACATCTCCAGCTGTTGGAAGGAGCAGATTGAGCAGTTGTCCGGGCAGCAGATTGTCTGCTTTCATCCATTTCAAAAAGATTTTGTAAATTCATTCCGGTTGCGTTTCCAACCATATTCATGCCCATAAATCCCATCATAGAACCATTTGCATTCGATGCAGCAGCTTTCATAGCTTCTGCGGTCGCTTCGGTTAAAGTGGCTGTACGCATGGAAGCGTTACGCAAAATAGCAGTATCCTGGAGTTGCTGGAGTTTTTGCAGATCTTCTTCTTTCAGAGAAATTGGATTCATCGCTACGGATACGATAGAGATTCCCCTTTTTTCTGACCATTTCCGAGTAAGTATTTCATTCATGGCATCTTCAAGTTCCGCAGAATGAGCAGGAATCTGACTTGGGCGTAATTCCAGTTCAGATAATCTGGCAAAAGCAGGCTGGAGTGCACCGATAAATTCTGTTTTTAACTGCGGATCAATTTCCGAACGATCATAGTAATTTTCGATATTTCCACAGACGTTGGCATAAAATAACAGAGGATTTGTTATACGGTAGGAATAAATGCCATTGCATCTAACAGATACCTCTCTGTCAAATCCAATATTTCGATCAACCACGCGGAACAGAAAAGGAGTAGCAGTTCCGAATTTATTATCTGTGATTTCTTTTGTATTAAAGTAATAGATGCGTTGGTCTTTGCCTGCGTCACCTCCAAAGGTAAAACGTCTGCCGATTGTATCAAAGGTTTTTACCAGACTGTCAGCCAGATCACCGGTAAAGAGACTGGGCTCTGAAGAGGCATCATAAACAAATTCCCCGGGCTCTGCACAAAATTCCACGATTTTTCCCTGTTCTACAATAATCATGCATTGTCCATCTGCAACAGCAATGACAGATCCACTGGAAATGATGTTGTCATTTCCTTTTTTGTTGGAAGAGCGTCCATTGGTACGTTTTTGGCCTTTCATCACCAGAATATCGCTGTCAATAGAATCACAGTAAAAAAATTCTTTCCATTGATCTGCCAGTGTACTGTTTAATGATTGGATTGCCGCTTTGATAAGTCCCATAAAAATCTCCCTTCTGTTTTTGTGAAATGTAATAAAAATTCGTTTTCTTATAAGTAATTATAAAAAAATATCTTATATTTGTCAAAATATTCTATCTTTAGTTTGGATAGAATCATAAAAAAACATCGACCTGCTGCAGCAAGTCGATGTTTTTTATGATTCGCATATTTCTTCTTCTTTTTCGAGGTAAGGTTTAAATATCCGATAGAACATAAGAGAATTAATATAGGCCGTAAGACCGAAACCGAAGAAAAACCAGCAGCATGCATAAAGCGGGAGCAGTTTCAGATCCTGATAGGTCATATATAAAGGAAGAATGGAAATTACTGCAATAGCCATAGTAGAGGGAAAATGCATAAATGCAAACAAAAAGGAATTCTTTAATAGATTTCCCAGTGTATTAGAAAAAGCAGCAATTACAGGAAAAATATAAAGAGCAGTAATCACCAGAAGTCCCAGGACTGCACCGGAAAGATAAAAAAACAGCTTTCCATATTCCGAATCGGTATGGAGAAGAAAGCGTGTATTCAGAAACAGAATGCTGCCAAAAGCCAGGATACCGATCCATATCATAAAAGACTGGAGAAAATTCTGTTTGAATGCCCGAAAATAAGTTTTTATGGTTCCATTGTTGTTTCCTTTTACTGTGCGAAGCATGCAGTGATATAAAGCGGTTAGTGCAGGGCCTGCAGTTATAAGAGGGAGACTGCACAAAACAAACAGCAGATTTGCAATTACGATATCGCCGATTTTATTTAATGCGATATGTACAACATTGTCTTCATTTAGAAGATTCATAGGATCATCCTTTCTTAAAATAGAAATACAGTAACTTTATATACTATACAAGAAAACGGAAAAAATAGCAAGGATGTATGGTCTTTTGAAAGAATTAACACAAAAATATATGCAAATGATGACAAAATATGGAAAAATGTGACTGAAATCATTTAAAAATCATGAAAAAAGTAAAAATAAAATGAGAAAAATAAAAATATAACGATGAAAAAAACGTGAAATAAATGACGAAGTGGTCGAAATGATGGATATAAAGCAAAAAGCGAGGAGATAAATGTACAAAATATTCAAATGAATAACATTTTTGCATATAATTAAAACATATATCCATTTAACATTATTCCATGTGCAATTATAATAAGGCTATCAGTCAGAAATGCGCGAAAATATGTTAATCTGACGAAATATTCTTTTAAAGGAGGAGCAACAAATGAAATTAAGAAAGGTATTAGCATTAGCACTGGCAGGAACAATGGTATTTTCACTTGCAGCATGCGGCGGAAGCGGTGATACAGCCAAAGAGGACAGCGGCAGTGAAAGCACTGAGAGCGGTGACGCAGCAGAAGAGGGAAGCAACGAAAGCGCATCTTCAGGAGATGTGGAACTGTCAGTAAGTATCTGGGATAACAACCAGGAGCCAGGTCTGAAACAGATTATGGAAGACTTTACAGCAAAAACAGGCATTAAAGTTAAAATTTCTGTTGTTAAATGGGACGAATACTGGACTATGCTTGAAGCTGGTGCACAGGGTGGCTCTCTTCCGGATGTATTCTGGATGCACTCCAATGAAAGTGAAAGATATATGTCCAATGACATGCTTCTTGACCTGACAGACAAAATTGCTGAAAGTTCAGAAATTGATCCTGCAAACTATCCGGAAGACATCTGGGGACTGTATACATATGGTGACAAATACTATGCAGTACCAAAAGATGTTGATACGATCGCTCTCTGGTATAACAAAACAATGTTCGATGAAGCAGGACTGGAGTATCCTACGGCAGACTGGACATGGGATGACTTTGGCGAAGCAGCTAAGAAACTTACCAAAGAAGACGGAAGCCAGTATGGTATGGCTGTAAGAAATGATAACAACCAGGCTGGTTACTACAATATGGTTTACGATAACGGCGGAACAATCATCAGCGATGACAAGACAAAATCCGGATGGGATGATCCGAAGACAATTGAAGCTATGCAGCAGCTGGAAGGCTGGATCAAAGACGGTTTGATGCCTTCTATCGAAACAATGTCTGAAAACGGTGAAGATGTACTCTTCCAGTCTGGTAAAGTTGCTATGGTATTACAGGGATCCTGGATGCTGGCAGCTTACAGAGACAATGAATATACAGCAGCAAACTGTGATGTTGTAGAACTTCCGAAAAACGCTGCAACAGGCAGAAGAGCTTCTATTTACAATGGTCTTGGATGGGCAGCAGCAGCAAGCGGCGAACATACAGAAGAAGCATGGAAACTCATTGAATATCTTGGATCCAAAGAAGCTCAGACAAGACAGGCTGAACTTGGTGTAACAATGTCTGCATACACAGGAACATCGGATGCATGGGCAAAATCTGCAAACTTCAATCTTCAGGCATACCTGAACATGATGGATGATATGATTATCAGACCATACTCCAAATCTACCGTTACATGGGAAAATGAAAATAATGAAATCATGAAATCTGTTTATACAGGCGAAAAATCGATGGAAGATGCCTGCAAGGAAATGGCAGCACAGATGAATGAAAAACTGGCTGAAGAAGCACAGTAAGATAAAACATATTTTATTAAATAGCAGGCAGGTTCGATAGAATCTGCCTGTATTCAGAAGAAGGAGTGAGCACATTTGGCTAAGAGTGGAACAAAAGCAAAAACCACCGGAAGAGCCCGCAGCGAGTTTATATGGGGTTGGCTGTTTATTCTCCCGACAGTAATCGGTCTGGTTGTGTTAAATATTATTCCGATTTTCCAGACTGTCTATCAGAGCTTTTTCAAAACCGGTGATTTCGGAAAAGGAAATATATTTGTTGGAACAGCAAACTATGTAAAAGTATTCGGAGATTCCGAAGTTTGGCAGTCTCTGATCAATACATTTAAATATGCAATCGTAGAAGTACCGTTCTCTATTGCTATTGCCCTTGTACTGGCGGTATTTCTTAATCGTAAGATGAAGGGTCGTTCTCTTTACAGAACAATTATTTTCCTTCCTATGGTTGCAGCTCCTGCAGCAGTTGCCATGGTATGGAGATGGTTATTTAACTCAGATTTCGGTTTGATCAACAATTTGTTCCATGTTAATGTAAAATGGATTTCCAATCCCAAGATTGCAGTTTTTTCTGTAGCGGTTATTGGTATCTGGTCGATTATTGGTTATAACATGGTATTATTTATTTCCGGTCTTCAGGAAATTCCTCATGACTATTATGAAGCTGCGGAAATTGACGGTGCAACCGGTATTAGATGCTTTTTCAATATTACATTACCACTGTTGTCTCCTACAATTTTCTTTGTAGTTGTAACACGAGTAATCGGTGCTCTTCAGGTATTCGATTTAATGTACATGGTAATGGATAAATCAAATCCGGCACTTGAAAAAACCCAGTCTCTGGTTTACCTGTTCTATAAATATGCATTTATTAACAAAAATATGGGATACGGTGCAACAATCGTAGTATTGCTGCTTGTTATTACGATGATCATTACAGTATTCCAGATGATTGCCCAGAAAAAATGGGTATTCTACAACTAGGAAGGGGGAAACAGAATGGATAGTATGGAAACAAAACAGAAACTTACACGCGTTCTTATTCATGTGATACTGATTCTGGTATCTATTACAATGCTGGTTCCCTTTGCATGGATGATACTTACAGCATTTAAAACGGTTACAGAAGCAACTTCTGTAAATCCGTTTGTTATTTTCCCGAAAGAATGGAGAACGGATTCCTTTAAAACAGTTATGGAAAATATGAACTTTGTGATTCTTTACAAGAATACATTGCTTATGATTTTCTTCCGTGTACTGTGTGCAGTACTTACGGCTACAATGGCAGGCTATGCATTTGGCCGTCTGCATTTTAAGGGAAGAGATCTTGGATTCTCTCTGGTATTATTCCAGATGATGGTTCCGGCACAGATCTTTATTATTCCTCAGTATTTGATGGTCAGCAAAATGGGCATGCTGAATACCATTTTTGCACTGGTATTTCCAGGTATGGTTACTGCTTTCGGTACCTTCCTTCTTCGTCAGGGATATATGGGGCTTCCAAATGATCTGGAAGAAGCGGCACGACTTGATGGATGCAATATCGGACAGACGTTCCTTTTCATTATGGCACCACTTACCAGATCCAGTATGGTAGCGCTTGGAATCTTTACGGCCGTATTTGCATTCAAAGACTTGATGTGGCCAATGATTGTTAATACAGATAAGGATATGCTGGTTCTTTCTTCAGCACTTGCTAAAATGCAGGGTCAGTATACATCAAAGTTCCCGGAACTGATGGCAGCGTCCCTGATTGCCTGTATACCGATGATTGTTATCTATGTTATTTTCCAGAAACAGTTCATTGAAGGTATTGCAACAAGTGGTGGTAAACTTTAAAATTCTTAGCCGGCGTAAGCATTACGCCGGCTGTTTTATTATCAAGTACATAAGGAGAAAACTATGGCGATTATATTTCATGAAGAAAGCAGATGCTTTCATCTTTATAACAATGAAGTGAGTTATATTATGCGAATAATGGAAAATGAACAGATGGAGAATCTGTATTACGGAAAACGGATTCATGATAAAGCAGATTTTACATACTTTCATGATGAAGCTATGCGTTCACAGATGTCTGTCTGTATACCAGAACCGGGTATTCTGTCCATGCAATATACAAGACAGGAATATCCGGTGTATGGAACCGGTGATTACAGAAGTCCTGCCCTGTGTATTGCACAGGAAAATGGAAGCCGTATTGTGAATTTTGTATATGCATCTCATGAGATTTATAAAGGAAAGAAAGAAATTCTTCCGCTTCCGGCTACTTACGTAGAATCCGAAGATGAGGCAGAGTCACTTGAAATTACACTTCATGATGAAGTTATGGATACAGATCTGATTCTTACCTATACCATCTATGCAGATTATCCGGTTATTACAAGAAATGCAAGATTTGAACAGAAAGGAAATTCCAAGATTGTTCTGGAAAGAGCTATGAGTGCCAGTGTGGAATTTCTGGATATGGATTATGAGATGGTTCAGCTTTCTGGTGCCTGGTCCAGAGAACGTTATGTGAAAAACAGAAAACTGGAAATGGGAATTCAGGCAGTCCAGAGTCTGAATGGTACTTGCTGTGGGGCAGAACACAATCCGTTTGTTGCTCTGAAACGTGTTCATACAACCGAGAATCAGGGAGAAGTATATGGATTCAGTCTTGTGTATAGTGGAAATTATCTGGCACAGGTAGAAGTATCTACATTTGATATGACTCGTGTAATGTTGGGAATTAATCCGGAAGATTTTTGTTGGGAACTGAAACAAGGAGAAAGTTTCCAGACACCGGAAGTTGTTATGGTGTACAGTGATAAAGGTCTGAATAAGATGAGCCAGACTTATCACAGACTGTATAGAAAACGTCTTATGAGAGGCGAGTGGAGAGACAAAGCGCGTCCAATCCTTTTGAATAACTGGGAAGCTACTTATTTTGATTTTAACGAAGAAAAGATTCTCAATATAGCAAAGAAGGCAAAAGAAGCCGGTGTAGAACTGTTTGTACTCGATGACGGATGGTTTGGTGCGAGAAATGATGATTACAGAGGTCTTGGAGACTGGTATGTGAATCTGGATAAGCTTCCTGACGGAATTAGCGGACTTTCCCGTAAAGTAGAAGAGCTGGGACTGAAATTCGGTTTATGGGTAGAACTGGAAATGGTAAATAAAGACAGTGATCTTTATCGGGCGCATCCGGACTGGATTATCAGTGCACCGGAAAGATTTGAATCCCATGCAAGACATCAAAATGTTTTGGATTTTTCAAGAAAAGAAGTAGTTGATTATATTTATGAAATGATTGCAAAAGTAATCAGAGAATCTTCTATTTCGTATATTAAATGGGATATGAACCGCTATATGACAGAACCTTACAGCAAAGGAACGGATTCTTCACAGCAGGGTAAGGTAATGCATAAATATATTCTGGGTGTATATGATCTTTATACAAGACTGACAACAGAATTTCCGGAAATTCTCTTTGAATCCTGCGCAAGCGGCGGAGCAAGATTTGATCCGGCTATGCTGTATTTTGCACCACAGACATGGACCAGTGATGATACAGATGCCAGTGAAAGAACCAAGATTCAGTATGGTACTTCTTATGTATATCCGATTGTCAGTATGGGATCTCACGTATCTGCAGTTCCGAATCATCAGCTGCATAGAATCACACCAATTGAGACCAGAGCGAATGTAGCATATTTCGGAACCTTTGGCTATGAACTGGATCTGAATCTTCTGAGTGAAGCAGAAATGGAACGTGTAAAGAAGCAGATTACATTTATGAAAGAATATAGAAATCTGATTCAGGTTGATGGGGATTTTTACCGTCTGTTGAGCCCATTTGAAGGAAATGAAACTTCATGGATGGTTGTTTCTCAGAATAAAGAACAGGCAGTTGTCGGTTTCTATCAGAGATTAAATAAAGTCAATGCATCCTGGCTGCGTCTGAAACTGGCAGGGCTTGACGAAAATACACTTTATGAGGTAAGCTGTGATATGACACCGTCTGCGTCCTATGATGACAGACTTGCAGAGATTTATGGTGCTCGTACAAGCGAAGAAATGGTGAAAACTTATACTGCATATGGAGATGAACTGATGCAGGCAGGTATTCCGATTGACAGAGAAGATTTGAATAAAAAAGGCGGAGATTTTGCATCTCTGATATATACTTTAAAGAAAGTACAGGATTAAATGAAACAGGAGATGCATAGAGGATTCTATGCATCTTTTGCTACTTGAAAGGGAGGATGAGTTTGAAACAGACATCTGGTTTTACAAATTCAGCAAGATTCAAATGTCTGGAAGATCTTGAACAGGATTCAGTAGAGTTATGGTTAAGTTATTGTGGCTGGGAATACTGTGATCCGGGTTATCGGTTTGATTTAATGGGAAGATCAACATGTGTACTGCATATTGTAAGAGAAGGAAAAGGCATATTTGAAATAAACAAAGAAAAATATGAATTATCCAGTGGAGATGCATTTTTTATACCGCCAAATACGAAGGCTTCTTATGAGGCGGATAAGGAAGATCCATGGTCTTATATGTGGGTAGGATTTTCCGGATATAAAGCTTATGAATGTGCGGAGAATTCCGGATTTTCACTGAAAACACCTGTACGCAGGGTAAGTAATCTGGAAAAGCTGAAAAAATATATGGATGATATGTTGGAAGCTCATAGCCTCTCTTATTCAGATGAACTGAAAAGAAATGGATGTCTGATGATGTTTTTTGCAGAACTGATGGAAGATTATAAGAATAATGTTCCAAGTGCAATACTGCAGCATTCCTATCCTGGTTCTGTATATGTAAAATATGCAATGGATTACATAGACTGTCATTATACGGAACGGATCAAGATCAATGAACTTGCTGATTATATAGGAGTTAACAGAAGTTATCTTACGAGCAGTTTTAAAAAGTCTATTGGATGTTCCCCACAGGAGTATCTGGTAAATCTGCGAATGGAAAAAGCGAAATCGCTTTTAAGAAAGACAGATATGCCAATTAATAGCATAGCAAACGCAGTGGGGTATGCCGATCAGCTGGCTTTTTCAAAAATATTCAAACAGCGTTATGGGGTAAGCCCAAAGACGTATCGTGATAAGAAAGAGGAACTTGTCATCAAATCTGCAAAAGGAGAATATGAGTCCAAGTGTGATGAGTGACAGTGCTGTAGTTGGTTTTAGATGTAAAAAAGGGGGCAAATCATGAAACAGACAACTGGGTATACCAGTTCGGCCAGATATAAATGTCTGGAAGATCTGCAGAAGAATTCTTCTGGTTTGTGCCTGACCTATTGCGGATGGGAATATTGTGATCCGGGACACCGATTTGGACCCAATAAAAGAACATCCTGTGTACTTCATATAGTGAAAGAAGGAAAAGGAATTCTTGAAATGGATAAAAAGAAATATGAGTTGTCAAAAGGGGATGCTTTTTTTATCCCATCCAATACAGAAGCATGGTATGAGGCGGATCAAAAAGATCCATGGGTTTATATGTGGGTGGGTTTCACTGGATATAAATCAAATGAATATGCGGAAAATGCAGGATTTTCTATGAAATCTCCTGTGCGTAAAGTGCAGGAAATCAATATATTGGGAGAATATATCGATCATATGCTGGATGCGCATCAGTTGTCCTACGCGGATGAACTGATGAGAGGCGGATACCTTCTATTGTTCTTTGCAAAATTAATTGAAGATTATAGAGAACATGTTCCAGGTGCTGAAATTTCCCGCTCTTATCCCGGGATTGTGTATGTAAGACATGCTATGGATTATATTGCGCAGCACTACAAGGAAAAAATCAAGATTAATGAAATCGCTGATTATATAGGGGTTAACAGAAGTTATCTTACCAGCAGCTTTAAAAAAATGATAGGATGTTCTCCTCAGGAATATCTGGTGAACCTGCGAATGGAGAAGGCAAAAACGATGCTTCTAAAAACGGATATGCCGATTTATGCGATTGCCAGTGAAGTAGGGTATACGGATCAATTGGCATTTTCGAAAATATTCAAACAGCATTATGGGGCAAGCCCAAGAGCTTACAGGGAATTGATTACAGAGGAATTGGTGATCAAATCAAAAAAAGGAGATTATCATCGAAGACTTAAAATTTGATTTCTGTATGCTCTTGGAGAGTATCCGGTATATTTATGAAAGATTCTGGAGTAGTAACCGGGATCTGTAAATCCTGAGAGGAAAGCTGCATCAGTAATGCTGTATTCCGGATTTCTTAGATAAGGAATACTTTGTTCAATCCGATAGTGGAGAAGGTAATCGAAAAGAGATTCATTCATGTGTTTTTTGAAAAAACGGCAACATTCACTTTTACAGATGTGTACAGAATCTGCAATATCATCCAGTGTGATTTTTTTATCATAATTTTCATGAAGGAATCCCAGAATGTTTTTTAGTCTGGCTGATGATTTTGGATTCAGAGATTTTTTGTCCGGGAGGAAAGATGCTCTGTGTTCCAGAAGAAGCAGCCAGATTTTTGTAAGAAGCATCTGGATTTTCATTTCATAGAAGTCTGAACGGGTCTGATCGTAATCGATGATTTTTTTCATGGCAGAAGAAATATCATGATGCCATTCTTCGCTTCCGTCAAAATACAAAGCAGAAAATTCCCGTCCCTCTACAACAAGATCTACGTATTTTGTCTGAATCCGGCTGTTTTCAAATCCGTAGATGAGTCTTGGGTCAAAAGTGATGCTCCAGTAATCACATGTTTTTCCTTCGATCATATGGCCACTGTGAAGGGTATTGCAATTAGAAAAAATTGTACAGCCTTTTTTTACATGAAGGTCGGAACCGTTTATTTGATAAATCATTTCTCCGTCTTCGATTAATGTTAATTCGATTTCGGGATGCCAGTGCCAGGAAAATGTTCCGAATTCATATTCAGTAATACGCTCGTGGCTGATGAGACATGGAAAAGAAAAGTCACCATGGGTTTTTAATTCTCTCTGATTTTTGCTGGTTTGTATCTGCATAAGTATCCTTTCTGAAAAAACTCAATATAATCCACATAATATTCAAAATATTACTAGAAATAAGAAATATATATTCATTATAATACAAGTATAGAGAACTGCAAGAGAAAAAGGGAAATGCAAAAACAAAAATGGAAAGGAAACAGGAGGAAAAGAAAATGTTTAAATCTGAAAAAGAAGCAGCTGTATTGAAAACTGTTTACGGGGAAGAAAATGTAGAAAAACAGCAGAAGAGATACGAACATCTTTTGGAAGGATTTGAAAAAAATTTTGGAGAAGGTCAGGTAGACTTTTTTACTTCACCGGGAAGAACAGAAATTCTTGGAAATCATACAGATCATAATCATGGAAAAGTACTTACAGGAAGTATTGCGATGGATACCATTGCAGCAGCAAGAAAGAACGGAACTTCTGTGGTACATGTGATCAGTGAAGGGTATGCGCCAATTACCATTGATCTGGAACATCTGGATTCAAAATGCAAGTGCAAAGGAACACTGTCTCTTTTGATCGGTATGTTTGAAGCAGCATTGAAAAAAGGGTATAAAGTGGAAGGATTTGATGCGTATATTATTACCGATGTAATCGGTGCAGCAGGGGTCAGCTCTTCTGCTTCTTTTGAAATGCTGATTTGTGCAATTTTCGATTATTTCAGCAATGAAAATAAAATCGGATATGTAGAGTACGCAAAAATTGGTCAGTATGCAGAACATGAATATTGGCTGAAACAGTCCGGGCTCCTGGATCAGATGGCTTGTGCAGTTGGTGGTGTTATCTCTATTGACTTTAAAGAAGATATGCCGAAAGTAGAAAAACTGGATTTTGGATATGACCAGTTGGGATATGACCTGATTATTGTAAATACAGGAAAAGGGCATGCAGATCTGAGTGCGGAATATTCAGCTGTTCCTGTTGAAATGAAAAATGCAGCAAAGGTATTCGGAAAAGAAGTACTGGCTGATGTAGAGGAACAGGAATTTATGGCAAATATCAATAAAGTAAGAAAAGAAGCAGGAGACAGAGCAGTTATGCGTGCCCTTCATTTCTTTGGAGAACAGAAACGTGTAGATAAAGCTGTGAAAGCAATTAAAGAAAAAGATTATCCTACATTCCTGGAATGCATCACAAAATCAGGAAATTCTTCCTGGAAATGGCTGCAGAACTGTTTTGCTACAAAAGACGAGAGAGAACAGGCAGTGCCGGTAGCGCTTGCTCTTACAGAACTGTTTATAGAGGAAAAAGGAAGGGGTTATTGCAGAGTGCATGGCGGCGGATTTGCAGGAGTCATTGCAGCAGTGCTTCCGCATGATCTGACACCGGAATATGTAGAAACAATGACTCCATATATGGGCAAAGAGAATATTTATGTAATGCAGATTCGTCAGACAGGTGCAGTCCATATGGATTTCTGATTAAAGAGGCGCGTTTTTCCATGAACCATTATCCTGCACAGAGAAACGGTTTGCTCCGGTTGATGCCTCCATATGTTTTCCGTGAAGTTGGCGATAGGCCCGAGGGCTCATACCATAATATTTTTCAAAAGTACTTCCAAAGTGTTGCCTGCTGTTATAACCTGAGTGGAATGCAATATCGGTTATAGAAAGAGAACTGTTAATCAGAAGAAAAATGGCATGTTCCAGTCTCTTTCGGTTGATGTAATCTGTAATCGGACAATGCATGTGTTTCGAAAACAGAGATTGAAGATAGGATTTGTTTATTCCTGTGTAGGCAGCAATGTCCGGTATACGGATCTCATCGGTAAGATGTTGGGAAATGTAGGTGCAGGCCCGTTTTAGATAAAGGGTTCCGGCAGCAGCAGTATTTTCACAAAAACAGGATGAAAGTTCCAATAGTGTACGGAAAAAAAGCAGACGAATGAAATATTGTTGTTCAGAAGATTCCCGGGAGAGGAGTGTATTCCCGGGAATCTTTTTTTGATTCTCTGTGCGGCGCAGTTCCAGAGAGAGATTTTCTTCTAACTGTGAAATCAGATCTTTAAGAGAATATCCCAGATTTCTGGTATCAGTACCTGTGAAAAAAGAAAGTTTACTTTGACAGATCTTGGAAAAGGAAGAACTTTCTTTTCGGAGTTCTTGTAAGTCAATGGAAGTTTTAACTGGCTGACACTGAAATTCCAGATTTAACATGGAACAGAAGTGATCCTCACCGACGAAAAGTCTATGAGGAATATTAGCATCCAGAAAAATAAACTGATGTTCTTCCAGGTGGTAGATGTCCTGATCCATATAGATCTTACAGCTGCCTTTTGTGACATACATAATTTCACAAAAGGGATGGGTATGTGTGTTCATTTTATATCCGGTTAGAGAAAGTGCATAAAAGGCAGTGAGAATGACGTAACGGTTTTGCGAATGATAAAGACTCATAGGTGACCTCCTTTTGAGATTCAGTATAGCATAGAAAAATTAATGCGGCAATATCTTGCGTTTTCCGGCTGTGACAACAATAGTTTCCACATATAGAAATACGTTGGAATATAATGAATTCAGAAAGAAAACAGGAGGGCTTGTTATGAGTTTTAAAATTGCTTTTATTGGTGCAGGAAGTCTTGTATTTGCCAGAACTCTGTTTACCGATATTATGTCTGTTCCAGAACTTAGAACAGCAGAAATTGCGTTTACAGATATTAATGAAGATAATCTGGAGAAGACTCGTGCGCTTTGTCAGAGAGATCTGGATGCAAATGGAATCCCGGTAACCATTCAGGCAACTACAGACAGAAGAGAGGCTTTTAAAGATGCCAGATATATTGTAAACTGTGTGCGTGTAGGTGGTCTGGAAGCATTTGAAATAGATATTGAAATACCTTTAAAATATGGAGTGGATCAGTGTGTAGGAGATACCCTTTGTACAGGAGGCATTATGTATGGACAGAGAGTAATTGCTGCTATGCTTGATTTTTGTAAGGATATTCGTGAAGTGGCAGAACCTGGTGCAATCATGCTGAATTATTCCAATCCAAATGCAATGGCAACCTGGGCATGCAATAAATATGGAAAAGTAAAAACGATCGGTCTGTGTCATGGAGAGATTCATGGAGAAATGCAGATTGCAGAAGTTCTGGGAATTCCAAGGGAAGAACTGGATATTACTTGTGCAGGAATCAACCATCAGACCTGGTATATTTCTGTAAAACATAAGGGAGAAGAACTGTTGGATCAGATTCTTCCTGGATTTGAGGCACATGAAAAATTCAGCGAAGAAGAAAAAGTGCGGATTGATATCCTGAAACGTTTTGGGTATTATTCTACAGAGTCCAATGGACATTTGTCAGAATATGTTGCATGGTACAGAAAGCGACCGGATGAAATCAAAGACTGGATCAATTTAGATAGTTGGATTAACGGAGAAACCGGTGGATATCTTCGTGTTACAAGAGAAGAGAGAAACTGGTTTGAGACCGATTATCCGAAAATTCTGGCAGAGGAACCAAAGAAATTGGATGGTTCTGAAAGAGGAAAAGAACATTGTTCTTATATTATAGAATCATTGGAAACAGGAAGAAAATACAGAGGACATTTCAACATTATGAATGAAGGTTGTATTACAAATCTGCCTTATGAAAGTGTTGTGGAGGTTCCCTGCTATGTAGATGGAAATGGAATCAGTGTTCCGAAAGTGGGAGATCTGCCGATGGGATGTGCAGCTGTATGTTCACAGTCGATCTGGGTACAGAAGCTGGCAGTAGAGGCTGCTGTACATGGTGATGTTAGGCTTTTAAAACAGGCCGCACTTATGGATCCTCTGACAGGAGCCGTTTGCAATCCTACGGAAATATGGCAGATGATTGATGAAATGCTGGTTGCGCAGGAAAAATGGCTGCCTCAGTATCAGGAAGGAATTGCAGATGCAAAAGAAAATCTTTCAAAAGGCAATTTGATTCCGACCAGAGAAGGATATCAAGGTGCAGTACGCATAAAAGAAAAGACAGTAGAAGAAGTAGCAGCAGAACATGAAAAGAGAAAAATAACAGTTTAAAATCTTGAATCCGTGATTTTGAATTCCCGGTATAAGTTTGCATTTGGGACTTATACCGGGAATGCTGTTTTTATAAAACCTTTGTTTTGCTTTGTTCAGTCAGATACTCCAGAGACTGAAATTGGTATCCCATTTCTTCCCATTTACTCAGAAGTTCATCCAGTATGGCAGCATTCGTAGATGAGGTGCTGTGAAGAAGTACAATCGCTCCCGGATGAATTCTTCCGAGAAGTTTCTGGAAAGCTTCTTCGGAAGAGGGCTGTTTATCCTGATACCAGTCCACATAGGCAAGACTCCAGAAAAATGTCTGATATCCCAGATCCTGTGCCATTTTTAAATTCGATTCGCTGTATTTTCCCTGAGGGGGACGGTAATATTTTACCATTTCTTTTCCGGTTGTCTCTTTATATAAGTCTTCCAGGTCTTTCAATTCTTTTGAAAAAGCGTCTATAGAGGAAATCTTTGACATATCCGGGTGGTGAAAAGTATGGTTTCCAACTGTGTGTCCTTCTTCTGTCATTCTTCGGACAAGATCCGGACTGGTAGAGAGAAAATTACCTACGATAAAAAAAGTGGCAGGAGCATTATGTTTTTTTAATGCATCCAGAATCGGAGCAGTATTACCATTTTCATATCCGCAGTCAAATGTAAGGTAAATATTTTTTTCTTCTGTATTTTGCATATAATAAGCATCGAATTGTTTCAGCTCTTCTGCTGTTGTATTGGCAACCGGAGGTTTACCTTCTTCCTGGAAACTGAGTCCCCAGTTACTTTCTGAAGTGGATGAGGTAGGAATGACTGTGTTTGAGTGGACAGCCCAGGAAACAAAATTTCCAAGAAAAAAAACAGAGGTAAGAAAAAGGACAAGAAACAGAACAGGAAGCAAATCTTTTTTATGTATCATAAAAAATCCTGAAACAGTAGTTGTTAACAATATATTTGAAAGGATACAAGATTATACCGGATATCTGTCTGCTGCCTGCTCTGGTTGAACAATTTTCGGATTCGTGTTAGACTGAATTTGTTGCAGAAGAGAATAGAAAAAAGACAGGAGAAGATTCGATGAACAGAAAACTGATATTTTTTGATATCGATGGAACGATTGCGGTAGAACCGACAGGAGAGATACCGGACAGTGCAAAAGAAGCAATCAAAAAAGCAAAGGAGAACGGACATCTTGTTTTTATTAATACAGGCAGAACTTTTTCAGGAATTCCGAAAACAATCACGGAACTGAATTTTGACGGATATGTATGTGGGTGTGGAACCCATATTTATTTCCAGGGAAAGAAAATAAAAGAATCAGTGATTCCAAATGATCAGTGCGTGGAGACAGTGAAAATTTTAAGAAAATACCAGGTTTATGCTTTTTATGAAGCAGATCAGGGAATTTATTTTGATTTTTCTTACCCAAATCCGTTTCTTGAAATGGGAAAGAAAATCTTTGGTACCCAGGGAAAATCGATAGACGAAATTATAGAAGATCAGACGAAAACATTTGATAAATGTCTGATTAGTCTGAAAGAAAATCCGGCAGCAGATTCGGTGATGGAGTATTTTCGGCAGCATTATTACTGCATCAGCCGTGGAGATGATGTATGGGAAATGACACAGAAGTCCTGCAATAAGGGAACTGGAATCCAGGAAGTCTGTGCATATCTTGGTGCTGATCTGGAAGACTGTCTGGCTGTGGGAGACAGTGAAAACGATCTGGATATGCTCAAGGCAGTGAAAAACAGTATTGCTATGGGAAATGCAAGACCCAGTATTCTTCCTTATTGCAGTTATGTAACTGCGGATATTCTGGATGACGGAATTTATCACGCATTACAACATTATGATATTATTTAAATTGGATTGGAGGTATCCTTTTCTGATTTCAGATATTTACGAAATTGTTTCGGGGTATACCCGGTAGATTTGCGAAATTGGCTGCTGAAAGCAGCAGCGTCTTTAAAACCGCAGGAATAGCCGATTTCTGTGATGGTATATTTAGGATTGGCCAGCATACCTGCAGCTGTCCGGACACGGAGCTGTATCAGGTATTGTTTGGGTGAAATCTGTTCCTGTTCCATAAAGATGCGATAAAGATACGTGCGATCAATTCCAATGGCAGAGGCGATATCCTGAATACGGATATTATAACTATAGTTGTTATTCATATATTGCAAAGCCCGATCCACATATTCTCTGGAAAGAGAATCGCCTCTTGAAACAGGAGAATCGCTCATGATTCCAAGAAGCTGGAGAAAGAGACCGAGAAGAGTAAGATTGCTGTGACAGGGACTGGAAAAGGTATTCAGAATATTTTCGATTAATCCTTTTAAGTGCGTTCCTGTATCACCGGTTTTGGGACTGGAATAGACAGAAGAGTTTCGAAAACAAGTGTCTCCCAGAAGAGAAGAAATATTCTGGCCATCAAAACCAATCCAGGCATATTCCCAGGGATTTGTCTGATCTGCTTCATAGTAAGTAGATTCCATAGGTGTAATGAGAAATGCATCCCCGGCTGTCAGCTGGTGGGTGCAGTTTTTTTGTCTGAAGATTCCGCGGCCGGAAAGAACAATATGAATCAGATAGTGAGGGCGTACTGCCGGACCAAAAGAATGTCCGGGAGAACATTGTTCTCTTCCACAAAAGTAAACAGTAAGACCGGTTGGGAAATTCTGGTTCATAGATAAACTCCTTTGATTTTATAGTTACAACATTTTTACAAGTTTCAGAAACAAATAATATAGAATCTTTCTATAGATGATTATATAATAAAATACATCAGATAACAAGAAAATAAGGAGGATTTGAAAATGGCTAAAATTACATTTATGGGTGCCGGAAGTACTGTATTTGCAAGAAATGTACTGGGTGACTGTATGTGCAGCGAAGCACTTTGTGACAGTGAGATCGCATTGTATGATATTGATGCAAAACGTCTGGAGGATTCCGATATCATATTAAATGCAATCAACAAAAATGTAAATGAAGGACGTGCACGTATTAAAACTTATCTGGGAGCGGAAAACAGAAAAGAAGCTTTAAGAGGTGCAGATTTTGTTGTAAATGCAATACAGGTAGGCGGTTATGATCCATGTACGATTACAGACTTTGAGATTCCGAAAAAATATGGTCTTCGTCAGACAATTGCAGACAGTCTGGGAATCGGTGGTATTATGAGAGGCCTTCGTACGATTCCTGTCATGAAAGAATTTGCAAATGATATAGAAGAAGTATGTCCAGATGCGCTGTTTCTCAATTATACCAATCCAATGGGAATTCTTTCCGGATATATGCAGAGGTATACAGGCGTAAAAACAGTAGGTCTGTGCCACAGTGTTCAGGTGTGCTCGAAAGGACTTCTGGAAAAACTGGGAATGGAAGACAAGCTGGAAGGGCGAGTAGAAACCATAGCAGGAATCAATCATATGGGATGGCTGCTGGATATTCGTGATAAAGACGGAACTGATCTGTATCCGGAGATTCGCAGAAGAGCTGCAGAAAAGAATGCAACAGAAAAACATGATGATATGGTTCGTTTTGAATATATCAAACATCTGGGTTATTATTGTACAGAATCCAGTGAGCATAACGCAGAATACAATCCATTTTTCATTAAAGCAAAATACCCGGAACTGATTGATCAGTTTAATATCCCTCTGGATGAATATCCAAGAAGATGTATTAAACAGATTGCAGAGTGGGAAGAAGAAAAGAATAATATTCTGAAAGATGGAAAGATTACCCATGAAAGAAGCCGTGAATATGCATCTTATATCATGGAATCAGTAGTTACGAATAATCCTTATAAAATCGGCGGCAATGTAATTAATAAAGGATGTATTGAGAATCTGCCCGCAGATGCCTGTGTAGAAGTTCCCTGTATGATTGACGGAAATGGAGTAAATCCATGCAGAGTAGGAAGACTTCCTGTACAGCTGGCGGCAATGAATATGACCAATATCAATGTACAGCTTCTGGCAATCGAAGCAGCAGCTACAAGAAAGAAAGAATATATTTATCAGGCAGCAATGCTGGATCCACATACAGCAGCAGAGCTGAGTATTGATGACATTGTAAAAATGTGTGATGAATTGATTGATGCACATGGAGATTACATGAAGATGTATAAGTAATCAGTAGGAAAAGAAGCGGAGACACTTAAAGATAAGTGTCTGCCGCTTCTTTTATCTGTTTGAGTGCCTGTTCCAGAACAGATCTGGGACAGCCGATATTCATACGAAAACAACCGCAGCCACCATCTCCGAACATGGTTCCGTTGTTCATCCACACACCGGCTTTTTCCAACAGGAATTTTTCAAATTCTGCATGGGTCATGTTGGCAGACAAAGCCATAGAAGAAAAATCAATCCACAGAAGATAGGTACCGTCTGGTTCCATCATTTTTGCATGCGGCAGATGTTCCTTCAGGAAAGAACGTACAAAATCCACATTTCCCTGGAGATAGACAAGAAGTTCTTCCAGCCAGGTTTCGCCAAAAGTATAGGCGGCTTTGCACGCATCAAGAGCAACGACATTATTGGCATCAATACAGGAACGGTGCAATTCCTGAACAAATTTTTTACGGAGTTTTGGATTGGGAATAAAGATATTAGACAGTCCCAGTCCTGCAATATTGAATGTTTTACTTGGAGCCGTACCAATAATCGAGTTCTGGTTCATTTCTTCGCTGATAGAAGCCCATTCTGTAAATGTGTGCCCAGGTAAAATAAAATCATGGTGAATTTCATCGGCGAATACAAGAACTTGATGACGCAGACAAATTTCAGCAATTTTTTGCAGTTCTTCTCTGGTCCAGATTCTTCCGCCTGGATTATGTGGAGTACACAAAATCAACAGTTTAACCTGTTCTGTTTCTATCTGGCGTTCCATTTCTTCAAAATCCGCGTAAAACCGGTTGTTTTTATCTGTTTTAAGTATGTGTTTTACAACATGACGATGATTGGTTGTCAGTACATTTTTGAATGGATGATATACCGGCTGCATAATCATGACACTGTCATTTTCACATGTGAATGCATGAACTGCAGCAGCGATGGCACAGACTACACCGGGTGTACGTACAAGCCAGTCTTTTTGAACATTCCAACCATGGCGGCGAAGCATCCAGCTATGAATGGCATCAAAGTAATCGTCATGGCTGTCAGCATATCCAAAAATGCCGAATTTTCCTGCCTGTTCTACAGCTTCGCATACTTCTTTGGGAGAGCGGAAATCCATATCAGCCACCCAGAGAGGAATTACATCCTGAGAAAGATGAAATTCTTTTTTGAACGCATGTTTTACTGATGTGGTGTTGGTTCGATCGATTCTTTCATCAAAGTTATAAGTTGTCATAGTAACATCCTCCAGTTCCGTATATATCTTCAGTATAACATGGTTTCTTTGGGAAAAATACATGTAAAACACAAGTTTTTGACAAAAATACATGTTATTTTGCACAAAAGAAATGAAACTATTTCTACATTAGGAATAGCTTACTTCGGTTGCGGCGTTTTTTTTAGAAGAGTATAATATTTTACAGAGTATATCAGGCAGGGAAATGGAGGAGAAAAATGGAAAAAGACATCAATAATTATAAAAAAAATAAAGATTATGTGATCTGCATTGATTCAGACGGATGTGCATTGGATACAATGGACGTAAAACATATGCGTTGTTTTGGCCCGTGTCTTGTACATGAATGGGGATTAGGCGAATACAGAGACGATATTATACGACTCTGGAGAAAAATCAATCTGTTGAGCAGAACAAGAGGGATCAATCGGTTTAAAGGGCTGGCAAAGATGCTGGTTGAAATCAATGATAATTATACCAGAGTGGATGGTCTGGATGAGTTGATTTACTGGGTACAGACAACCGATGAGCTTTCTGATGAAAGTCTGGAGGAGGCTTATGAAAGAACCGGATGTAATTGTATGAAAAAGGCTCTGGAATGGTCCAGATTATCAAATGATGCCATTAATATGGTTTCGGATAGCAGAAAAGCTCCCTTTATTGGAGTAGAGGAAGCGCTGCAGCTTATGAAAGAAAATGCAGATATTGTGATTATGACGGCATCGAATGGAGAGACGATTGAAAAGGAATGGAAGATCAATAAACTGGATCCGTATGTAGAACTGCTTATGTCTCAGGAATCCGGTACAAAAGAAGAATGTATGAAATTGATAGAAAAATGCGGATATGAAAAAGAGCATATACTGATGATTGGAGATGCACCTGCAGATAAAGAAGCTGCAGATTGTGTACAGGCATTATTCTTTCCGATTCTGGCTTATCATGAATCGGAATCATGGGATGAGTTTATAGAAAAAGGAATGAAACACTTTATTGACGGAACTTTCTCAGGAGAATATGAGAAAGAAAGAGAAGAAGCATTTTTGAAAAACTTGGATATGTAAGATCGATTCGAAGAGAAAGCTACTGGCCTGTGGAGAACAGTAGCTTTCTTTTTTAGTCTTGACAAAAAAAAGATGTGGTAGTAGAGTATGAATAAAACAAAATGTTCACGAAAAATCAAAGAGGTGATTACATGAATATACAAGAATGTGATATAATGAACGATATCGCTCGTGATGGATATGAAAATCAGCGTGTATTGACAGAACGGACAGGCTATTCTCTTGGAAAAGTGAATCAGTCCTTAAATGCATTGATAAAAGAATCCTATCTTACAAAAGATTATGCTATTACAGAAAAATCAGAAAAAGAATTTGAAAAGAAAAAACCAAGGAACGCAGTAATACTGGCAGCAGGTTTTGGTATCCGTATGGTACCTATGAATCGGGAAATTCCAAAAGGTCTGATCGAAATAAATGGGGAACCGATGATCGAACGGTTAATCAAACAGCTTCATGAGGTGGGAATCTACCAGATTGACATCGTAGTGGGATTTATGAAGGAACAATATGAATATCTGATCGATGAATACGGCGTCAATCTCATTGTGAACAGAGAATATGGGGAGCATAATAATCTGCATTCTCTTCTTCTGGCAAATGACAGGATTTCAAATACTTATATCGTTCCTTGTGATGTATGGTGTGAAAATAATCCATTTTCGGAAAGAGAACTGTATTCCTGGTATATGGTTACGGATCTGGTGGACGATGAAAGTGATGTTCGTGTAAACAGAAAACTGGAACTGGTATCTGTAGATGCCGAGAAGAGCGGGAATTCTATGGTGGGCATCGCATATATCCTGGAGAAAGAAGCAGAGATGCTGCGCAGCAGAATGAAAGAATTGAGCAGGAAGAAATCTTATACCAATGCTTTCTGGGAAAGTGCACTGATCCAGGATGGGAAGATGTTTGTGGCTGCAAGAATCGTATCTGCAAGAACCGTTTATGAGATTAATACTTATGAACAGCTTCGCGAACTGGATGATCAGTCAAAACAGCTGGATTCAAAAATTCTTACACAGATTGCGGACATTCTGAATTGTAAGACGGAAGAATTGGAAGAAATTCAGATTCTGAAAAAAGGAATGACCAATCGTTCTTTTATGTTCCGATGCCAGGGGAAAAAATATATTATGCGAATTCCCGGTGAAGGTACAGAAATGATGATCGATCGTAAGCAGGAGTATAAGGTATATCAGGCAATCAAAAAACTTGGTATTTGTGATACCGTTCGATTTATTGATCCGGAAACAGGATATAAATTGACAGAGTTTATTGAGAATGCAAGATGCTGTGATGCGGGAAATGAACAAGAGGTGCGGGCATGCATGCAGGTGCTACGCAGATTTCATCAGTCTGGTGTACAAGTTGGGCATGCATTTGATATTTTTGAAAGAATGGAGTATTATGAAAGCCTTTGGAAGGGAGAACCATCCTGTTACAGGGATTATGAAAAAACGAAGGCGAAAGTTTATGAGCTGAAGGAATATCTGAATCAGCAGCCAAAGCACCTGGGATTGTGCCATATTGATTCTGTATCCGATAATTTCCTTATGACAGAAAATCAGATTCGTCTGATCGACTGGGAGTATGCAGGAATGCAGGACACAGATGTGGATATTGCGATGTTTGCAGTGTATGCCATGTATGATAAAAATCAAGTAGATCAATTGATACAGGCTTATTATATAGAAGGCTGTGAAGCACCTGTGAGAGTAAAAATCTACGCTTATATTGCTGTGTGTGGACTTTTATGGAGCAACTGGTGTGAAGTAAAGCGGAGAGAAGGAGTAGAGTTCGGAGAATACTCTCTGCGGCAGTATCGGTATGCAAAAGAATATTATAAATATGTAAAGGAAGAACAGAAAAATGTCATATAGAGTGGAAAATGCAGTGATTATGGCTGCCGGTCTTTCCAGTAGATTTGCTCCTATTTCTTATGAAAAACCAAAAGCGTTGATTTGTGTAAGAGGAGAAATTTTGATCGAACGGCAGATTCGTCAACTGAAGGAAGCAGGAATCAAAGAAATCATAGTCGTAGTTGGTTATAAAAAAGAACAGTTTCAGTATCTCGAGAAAAAACTGGGAGTAAAAGTAATTGAAAATAAAGAGTATCTTGTGAAAAATAATAGCAGTTCCATCTATGCCGCAAAGGACTACCTCAAAAATACTTATGTATGCAGTGCGGATAATTATTTTTCTGAGAACCCGTTTGAACAGGAAGTAGACGAAAGTTATTATTCGGTTCTTTATGCAGAAGGAAAAACAAATGAATGGTGTGTAGAAGAAAATCCGGAGGGAAGAATTACTTCCGTGACCATTGGAGGAGAGAATTCCTGGTATATGTTGGGACATACATTCTGGTCAGAAGATTTCAGTAAAAAGTTTCTTTCTATATTGGAAAAAGAATATCAGCAGCCAGAAACAGCAGATAAAATGTGGGAAAATATTTATATCGATCATATAGATGAACTTGTTATGAAAACAAGAAAGTACAGACAGGAGGAGATTTATGAGTTTGATTCTTTGGATGAACTGAGAGAATTTGATGAAACTTATAAAACACATTCTGGATCCAAAATAATGGAAACTATTGCAAAAAAGATTGGATGTACGGAAGGACAGATTTATGGAATCTATCCTGCAAAAAACAGCAAAGGGGCAGTAGAAGGAATCTGTTTTTGTACCCCTCAAGGACAGTATGAATACTGTTATGATACAGAAGAATTGAAACAAAAATGAAATCAAATCATCGAGATGGAGAGAGAAAGAAGGCTGGAATATGAACAAAAAGAAGAATAAAAAATTGATGGAAAGACTGGATTTATCTACCATGATCGTACCACTTATAGTGATACTTGCATTGTTTACAGTCTTTATAATCATGCCGGAACAGTCAAAAAACATACTGGGTATCATAAGAAATTTCCTGGGAAATGATATGGGAATTTATTATGTGGTTCTTGGAGTGGGAGCAGTCATTTGCTCTTTGTATATGGCTTTTTCAAAATATGGAAACATTAAACTTGGAAATCTGGAAAAACCCAAATACAATACATTTCAGTGGGGAACCATGATTTTTACATCTACCATGGCAGCCGATATTTTATTCTACTCTCTTTGCGAATGGGCACTGTACGGCAATGATCCTCATATTATAGCCCTGGGTGGAATGCAGAAATGGGCACCTACATATACCCTGTTCCACTGGGGGCCCATTGCATGGAGTTTTTATATTGTACTTGCAGTTGCATTTGGATTTATGATTCATGTAAGAGGAAGAGAAAAACAGAAGTTTTCAGAAGCCTGCAGGCCGATTCTGGGAGATCGAGTCGATGGCTTCTGGGGAAGAATCATTGATCTTCTTGCTGTTATTGCACTTCTGGCAGGAACGGCCACAACATTTTCTCTTGCAACACCACTTCTTGCAAGAGCACTTGGGAATGTCTTTGGATTGAATCCCGGAATTACGCTCACCATTCTTATTTTACTTATGATTGCTTTTGTTTATACACTGACGGTATGGTTTGGCATGAAAGGCGTATCGAGACTGGCAGGCATCTGTGCGTATCTTTTCTTTTTTCTTATAGGATATGTGCTGATTTTCGGTGGAGAGTGCAGATATATTCTGGAGACAGGCATTTCTTCAATCGGGAATCTGGCACAGAATTTTATAGGAATGGCAACCTGGATGGATCCTGCAAGAGAAACATCTTTTGTACAGAACTGGAGCATTTTCTATTGGGCATACTGGCTTGCATGGTGTGTAGCAACACCGTTTTTTATTGGTGTAATCAGTAAGGGAAGAACTATAAGAAATACCGTTCTGGGTGCCTATGCGTGTGGACTGGCAGGGACTTTTATGTCCTTTATTGTACTTGGAAATTATGGGCTTTCCAAGCAGATAAAAGGTGTGATCGATGTAGTAGGAGAAGTAGAAAACGGAACAGATACGTCACAGATTATTGTAGAGATTCTGAATACACTGCCTTTGCCAAAACTGGTACTGGTCGTGCTTGTTATTACTATGATTGCTTTTTATTCTACAACTTTTGATGCACTTACCATGGTGGTCTCTTCTTATTCTTATAAATTCCTGAAGGCAGATGAAGAACCGGACAAACGGGTAAGAACCTTCTGGGCTGTGTTGTTTATTCTGTTTCCGATTGCTTTGATTTTTTCGGAAAATTCTATGAACAGTCTTCAGTCTGTGGCAATTATAGCAGCATTTCCAATTGGAATTATATTGATTTTGATTCTGGCGAGCTTTTTTAAAGATGCAAAGAAGTATCTGAAAGAGCGTGAGAAACACACAGACAGCATTTCCTGAGATGATTTGCTGTGAAAGAATTTTCTGGCAAGAGAATAAAAATTCCTCCATTTACAGATACTAATTCCAGTAATGGAAAGTACAGTAAACGGAGGAATTTTTTTATGAAAGCGACAGGAATTGTTCGACGGATCGATGATCTGGGAAGAGTGGTTATACCGAAAGAAATACGAAGAACTTTGCGTATCAGAGAAAGTGATCCTCTTGAGATTTTTACAGACAGAGAAGGGGAAATTATTCTAAAGAAGTATTCCCCTATAGGAGAGCTGGGTAGTTTTGCAAAAGAATATGTGGAAAGTCTGGCACAGGTATCGGGATACACAGCATGTATAACCGATCATGATCAGATTATTGCAGCTTCCGGAGCAGGAGCAAAAGAATATACAGGGAAAAGAATCCATCCGGAACTGGAGGAAGTGATCAATGCGAGGAAAAGTGCCCGGACAAATCAGGACAATATAGTAAAAATAGCAGAAAGTGACAGCGGCGGATATTCTGCTCAGGCATTTTCTTCGATTATCTGTGCAGGAGACAGTATTGGATCGGTTGTTATTTTTACAAAAAATGAGGAGAAGGATTTTACAGATACGGAACTGAAACTGACACAGGCAGCAGCAGGATTTCTTGGTCGACAGATGGAATAATAAAAAACACCTGAAAACTGCAGAACAGACAGGCAGTTTTCAGGTGCTTTTTATACATAGAATGTTTTTTATTCGATTGCAGCTTTGCCCATTTCTTCCAGGAGATCGGATTTGATTTTAAACAGTTTATCGGACAAATCTACATAAACTTCCTGTGGATTTACAAGACGTAAAGTTTCATCCCACAGAGTCTCTTTTTCTTTTTTACAGATTTCCCGGATTTCCATAACGGAAGGAGAAGTATAGACACATTCTCCTTTCAGGAAGACAGGAATTAAAAGCTCACGCAGAGTATAGGTTCCGCCGGTGATCTTGGTCTTTTTCCATGTGGCCATAGGATCAAAAATAATCATATCTTCTTCTGGATCAAAGACCTCATAAGCCAGGCAGATCAAATCGGCACGGATTTTTCCGGTTTCTTTGTCATAAATACGATAAATGGTCTTGTTACCTGGATTTGTTACTTTTTCTACATTTTCAGAGAGTTTGATTTTAGGAACAAAGTCCTGATCTTCTTTGGCTTTAATAGCAGCCAGCTTGTAAACGCCGCCAAAGGCCGGATGATCGTTGGATGTGATCAGATTGGTACCGACACCCCAGGAATTAATTTTTGCACCCTGAGCTTTTAAACTGTCAATCAGATATTCGTCAAGATCGCTGGACGCAGAAATAATGGCATCTTCAAAACCGGCATCTGCCAGCATCTTATATGCCTGTTTGGAAAGGTATGCCAGGTCACCGCTGTCGATGCGGATACCATATCCTTTCAATGGAATACCTTCTTCCTTCATTTCCTGGAATACGCGGATTGCATTTGGAACACCGGAATTGAGAACATCGTAAGTATCCACAAGAAGAATGCAGGCATCCGGATAGAGTTTGGAATAGGTCTTAAATGCAGTGTATTCGTCCGGAAAGCTCATGATCCAGCTATGGGCATGGGTTCCCTTTACGGGTACATCAAACATCTGACCGGTGAGCACATTGGAAGTACCGATGCAGCCTCCGATCATAGCGGCTCTTGCGCCATAAATGCCGGCATCAGGTCCCTGAGCGCGGCGAAGGCCAAATTCCATAATTCCGTCGCCTTTTGCTGCATACACTACTCTGGATGCTTTCGTGGCAATTAAGGACTGATGGTTTAAAATATTAAGCAGTGCTGTTTCAATCAGTTGTGCTTCCATGACCGGTGCAATGACCTTAATGACTGGTTCTCTCGGAAAGATGACCGTTCCCTCAGGAATGGCATAAATGTCACCGGTAAAATGAAATCCCCTCAGATATTCCAGAAAGTCTGTGTCGAAAATATGAAGAGATCTGAGATAATCAATATCATCAGGAGCAAAATGAAGGTCACGAATGTATTCAACAACCTGTTCCAGTCCTGCGCAAATGGCATATCCGCCATCGCATGGGTTTTTACGGTAAAAGGCATCAAAGACTACAATCTGATCCGTAGGGTTTTTAAAATAACCCTGCATCATAGTCAGTTCATACAAATCAGTAAGTAAAGTTAAATTTAAAGCTCTCATAAAAAGGCTCCTTTGCAAATGCTTTATCTTTTGACCATTATAGCACTTTTTGTGTGAAATTCAAAGGCGTTCCATCTGTTTTTCTGCCTTTTTACAGTAATTCTTCCAATGTAAGTCCGGTAAGGTTTATACAGGAAGCAATTTCCGGACCAATATAGCGAATATGCCAGGGTTCCCATGGAAAGCCGGTTATGGATTCTTTGTTTTTCGGATAGCGAATGATAAAACCAAAAAGGGATGCATGGGAAGCAAGCCACTTTCCTTCCGGACAAAATGCAAAACTTTCCTCCAGCTCATAGCCCTGGGAGGCACAGGATACATCAAGAGCGAAACCGGTCTGATGTTCGCTACATCCCGGTGGAGCTACAGTGGAACGGCCGGATGCGGCCTGATACAGCTCTTTTTGCCGTTCATAAGAACGATAGCCGGAAATACCCCACAGATAAATTTTATTCTGATGGGCGCTTTCGAAAAGTTGTTCTGCAGCAGAGGCTGCTGCAGGATGGAGCAGACGTCTTGGATCATTACCCGGAGCATAGAAAGGGATGTTCGGTTCGGTCAGGTCAGGAGGAATGTAATAAGGATTCAGCGGATGGTCACGATTTACAAGGATCATATAAGGAGGCATACTGGATTTTTCCTTTCTGATAATCTTCAAAAATCATTCTATGATGGGAAAATAAAAAAAATTAAAAAAAATTTCAAAAAAGTGTTGACTTTTTGAAAATCATAGGCTATAATTCATTTTGTTGTAACGCAATGGGCTATCGCCAAACGGTAAGGCAACGGACTCTGACTCCGTCATTTCAAGGTTCGAATCCTTGTAGCCCAGTTATTTATATCCCAGACAGGTTGTTGTCTGGGATTTTCTTTTATATTCATAAAACAGTTATGAAAATGTGAAATTAGAAGGAAGAAAGCAGAATCTTATGAAATATTCTTTTGACAGTTGTGTAAGATATAGTGAAATTGGTGAAGACAGAAAGTTGACATTGAATGCTGTAATCAATTATTTTCAGGATTGCAGTACTTTTCATTCGGAAGAAGTGGGAGTGGGAATCGATTATCTGGAAGAAAATCATACGGTATGGGTATTGTCTGCATGGCAGATTGTAGTAAAGCGATATCCGTCCCTTTGTGAGAAAATAAAAATAACTACATGGCCTTATGCGTTCAGAAGATTTATGGGAAGCAGAAATTTTACGATGGAAGATGCAGATGGAAAGGTAATCGCATATGCCAATTCCATATGGACGTATCTGAATACGGAAACCGGTCTTCCGGTTAATGTTTCAAAAGAACAGCAGGAAGCTTATAGATTGGAAGAGAAATTTCCCATGGATTATGCTTCAAGAAAGATTACATTTGGAAAAGAATATATAAAACACGACAGTTTTTGTGTGAGACCCCATCATCTGGATACCAATCATCATGTAAACAATGGGCAGTATGTGGCAATGGCCTGCGAATATGTTCCGGAAAATTTTGAAATTGGGCAGATGCGTGCGGAATATAAAGGACAGGCGGTTCTTGGGGATATGATTATTCCAATGGTGCACGAAGAAAAGGGGATTTATACAGTAGCTTTGTGTAATGAAGCCGGGGAACCTTATGCAATAGTGGAATTAAAGGAGAAGGAAGAATGAAATTAGGTCAGAAACAGGAACTTATTGTAGTGAAAACGGTAGAATTTGGCGTGTATCTGGGCGAAAAGAAAGATGCAGGAGAAAAAGACCGGGTGCTGCTTCCGATTAAGCAGGTACCGGCAGGAACAAAAGAAGGAGATCCGCTTTCTGTGTTTCTGTACAAGGATTCTCAGGATCGTCTGATCGCAACGACCCGTCAGCCAAAGCTCTGTCTTGGAGAAACAGGACTTCTTAAGGTAGCACAGGTTGGAAAAATAGGGGCGTTCCTTGATTGGGGGCTGGAAAAGGATCTCTTTTTGCCTTATAAAGAGCAGACAAAGAAAGTACACGAAGGAGAGGAAGTGCTTGTCTCTGTGTATATTGATAAAAGCAGCCGTCTTTGTGCAACGATGAAAGTATATCATTATCTGCAGACAGATTCTCCTTATACAGAAGGAGATACCGTTACGGGAATTGTATATGAGAAAAGTAATAATTTTGGAGTCTTTGTGGCTGTTGACGGAAAATATTCCGGTCTGATACCAAAAAGAGAAGCGCAGGGAGCATATAAACCGGGAGAAGAACTGACATGCAGGGTCACTGCAGTGAGAGAAGATGGAAAGCTCACTCTGAGTGCAAGACAGAAAGCCTATATTCAAATCTATGAAGATGCACAGAATGTATATGAAATCATTCAGGAATTTGAAGGGGTTTTACCGTTTGATGACAAGGCAGATCCGGAAACGATACAGAGAGAGTTTGGTCTGAGCAAAAATGCATTCAAACGTGCAGTAGGACATTTGATGAAAGAGAAAAAAATAGAGATAAAAAACGGAAAAATTTATATTCTTTAATGCTTCACGAATGAAAATAAGTATGATATAATTACTCCGACCAGCTAATGACCAGACACATTAGCATTAAGATGTTTTGTATTGTCCAGAAGGAGGAAAATAAGTGGACTCGATTGATTATTATGACCGATACGCGGTACCTTATTATGAAGAAACTGTTGAACTGAGCATGGAGGAGCAACTGGAACGCTTTATGAAGCTGCTTCCGGAAAATGCAGAAGTGCTTGATTTAGGCTGCGGGTCGGGAAGAGACACCTTGTTTTTTGAAGAAGAGGGGTTCAGTGTTACAGCAATGGATGGCTCTGAAAAGATGTGTGAACTGGCAGAGATTCATACAGGAAGGGATATTCTGCATCTGCGTGTGGAAGAGATGGAATTCGATGATGTATTCCATGGAATCTGGGCGTGTGCAGTACTCGGACATTTTTCACCGGATAAAATCCATGGAGTTATGGAAAAAATATTGGAAGCACTGAAAGATGACGGAATTTTGTATTTTTCCGTGCGAAAAGGAGAAAGAAATGGAAGATATAACGGACGTTACTATCTGGATTATAACAGAGCGTCTCTGGATGATCTTCTGGAATCTTTTGACAATATAGAAGTGATTGACATATGGAAAACCAATGATGCAAGAGGAGAGGATTACAGCGGAAAATGGTACAATATACTTCTCCGCAAAATAAACAGAGAAAGAGAATAATCTGTCTTTAAAGTTGGAAAGAGGAGAATGACAGTGAAATTTACGCATTTGCATGTACATACGGAGTACAGCCTGTTAGACGGTTCCAACAAAATAAATGAATATGTAGCCAGAGTGAAAGAACTGGGAATGGATAGTGCAGCCATAACTGACCACGGTGTCATGTTTGGTTGCATTGATTTTTATAAGGCGGCAAAAGCAGCAGGAATTAAGCCGATTCTTGGATGCGAGGTCTATGTGGCTCCCGGTTCCCGCTTTGACAAAGAAATGGGAAAAGAAGAGAACCGTTATTATCATCTGGTGCTTCTTGCTGAAAATCAGGAAGGATACCAGAATCTTATCAAAATCGTATCCCTGGGTTTTGTAGATGGATTTTATTACAAACCACGTGTGGATAAAGAAATACTGGAAAAATATCATGAAGGAATTATTGCACTCAGTGCTTGTCTTGCAGGTGAAGTTGCAAGAACTGTGACAAGAGGGTTTTACGAAGAGGCAAAGGCAGCAGCACTTAGCTATGAAAAAATCTTCGGCAAAGGAAATTTCTTTCTGGAACTGCAGGATCACGGCATTCCGGAGCAAAAACATGTAAATCAGCAGCTGCTTCGCATGAGCCGGGAGACCGGTATCCAGCTGGTGGTGACCAATGACGTTCATTATACTTATGATACGGATGCAGAAGCTCATGATATTCTTCTGTGCGTGCAGACGGGGAAACGTCTCCAGGATGAAGACCGTATGCGTTATGAGGGAGGACAATATTATGTAAAATCCCCGGAAGAAATGCAGGAATTGTTTCCGTATATTCCGGAGGCATTAGAAAATACCCATAAGATTGCAGAAAGATGCAAGGTAGAGATTGAATTTGGTGTAACAAAACTGCCGAAGTTTGATGTTCCAAAAGGATATACCGCATGGAAATACCTGAATCGGTTGTGCTTTGAAGGATTACAGGAACGTTATCCGGAATGTACAGAAGATTTGAAAGAACGTCTTAATTATGAGTTGGGTGTTATTAAAAATATGGGGTATGTGGATTATTTCCTTATTGTGTGGGATTTCATCCGGTATGCAAGAGACCATGACATTATGGTAGGACCGGGAAGAGGATCAGCAGCAGGCAGTCTGGTAGCTTATACGCTTGGAATTACAAAGTTGGATCCGATTCGCTATAATCTTCTGTTTGAACGTTTCCTGAATCCGGAACGTGTATCCATGCCGGATATTGATGTGGATTTCTGTTTTGAAAGACGTCAGGAAGTTATTGATTATGTAGTAGAGAAGTATGGAAAAGACCGCGTAGTACAAATTGTTACTTTTGGTACGATGGCTGCCAGAGGCGTCATTCGTGACGTGGGACGTGTTATGGATCTGCCTTACGCCCAATGTGATTCCATTGCAAAAATGATTCCCCAGGAATTGAATATTACCATAGACAAAGCTCTGAAAATAAATCCTGAGTTAAGTAAATTATATAATACAGATGAGACCGTGAAAAAACTCATCAATATGAGCAGAAGACTGGAAGGACTTCCGCGTCATACTTCTATGCATGCAGCAGGTGTGGTGATCAGCCAGAAACCGGTCATGGAATATGTACCGTTGTCCAGAGCGTCCGATGGTTCACTGGTGACGCAGTTTACCATGACAACACTGGAAGAGCTGGGATTGCTGAAAATGGATTTTCTCGGACTGCGTACGCTGACCGTGATTCAGAATGCCGCCAGACTGGTAGAACGAGATAAGGGAATCGTTCTTGATATGGATCACATCGATTATGAAGATCAGAAAGTGTATGCCATGCTTGGAGCGGGAAAAACAGAAGGTGTGTTTCAGCTTGAAAGCGGCGGAATGACCAATTTCATGAAGGAACTGAAACCGGGCAGTCTGGAAGATATTATTGCAGGACTTTCTTTGTACAGGCCTGGACCTATGGATTTTATTCCACAATATATCCGGGGAAAGAATAATCCGGAAAACATCACGTATGATTGCCCGCAGTTGGAACCGATTCTGAAGGCAACATATGGTTGTATCGTATATCAGGAACAGGTCATGCAGATTGTAAGGTCTCTTGGAGGATATACACTGGGAAGAAGTGACCTGGTACGAAGAGCCATGAGTAAAAAGAAAGCATCGGTTATGGAAAAAGAACGCCGGAACTTTGTTTATGGGAATGAAGAAGAAGGGGTACCTGGCTGTGTGAACCGTGGAATCCGTGAGAAGACGGCAAATAAAATCTATGATGATATGATCGACTTTGCAAAATATGCTTTTAATAAATCACATGCTGCAGCCTATGCCGTAGTATCTTATCAGACTGCTTTTTTGAAGTGTTATTATCCGGTAGAATTTATGGCAGCGCTTATGACATCGGTCATTGAAAATCCGTCGAAAGTATCGGAATATATTTTGTCAAGCAGACGAATGGGAATCAGTATTCTTCCTCCGGATGTCAATCAGGGAGAAAGTTCCTTTTCTGTGGATGGCGGTGCAATCCGTTATGGTCTGTCTGCGATTAAAAGCATTGGAAAACCGGTGATTGAAAGTCTGGTAGAGGAAAGAACACAGAGGGGGAAATTTCGGTCACTTAAAGATTTTATCGAGCGGATGGCAGGAAAAGATGTAAATAAAAGAACCATTGAAAATCTGATCAAAGCAGGTGCTTTTGATGGAGTACCTGGAAACAGGCGGCAGAAGATGATGGTCTATGTACAGATTCTGGATGCTGTGAATCAGGAAAAGAAAAATGCAATGACAGGACAGATGAGCCTGTTTGATCTGGTGTCCGCAGAAGAAAGAGAAGCTTATGAAATCCGTATGCCGGATGTGGAAGAATATACCAGAGAAGCGAAGCTGGCTTTTGAAAAAGAAGTGTTGGGTGTGTATATCACAGGACATCCGCTGGAAGAATATGAAGAGAGATGGAGAAAAAATATTACAGCCGTTACTTCGGATTTTGTACCGGATGAAGAAACAGGCGTGCCTAAAGTGATCGATGGGGCAAAAGTCACAGTCGGCGGAATGATCATTAATAAAACGATCAAATATACAAAAACAAATAAAGTCATGGCATTTCTGACACTGGAGGACCTGGTAGGAACCGTGGAAATAGTAGTTTTTCCACGGGATTATGAAAAAAATTCAGCTATGATGAATGTGGATGATAAAGTATTTGTCAGAGGAAGAGTCAATGCAGAAGATGATAAGGCAAGTAAACTGATCTGTGAAACAATCGATTCTTTTGATGATGTGCCAAGAGAACTATGGGTACAGTTTGATACAAAAGAAGCATTTCTGGCTCAGGAAAATGAGTTTTATGAGCTTTTAAAAGATTCGGATGGAAAGGATCCTGTGGTGGTTTATATTCGTTCTCCAAAAGCAATCAAACGATTGGGACAAGGAAAAACTGTAAAAGCTGACCAGACATTAATCGGCAAACTGTACGAAAAATATGGACAGGCCAACGTAAAAGTTGTGGAAAAGAGTATTGAAAAACTTATGAAAATGCATTAGAATAAATACGATTAGAGGTCAAGAGGGAAGTTATAGTTTATTATCACTTTATGGAGGAAAAAAATGGCTGCAAAAAATGAAATTAAGACAATCGGTGTTTTAACCAGCGGCGGAGATGCTCCGGGCATGAATGCTGCCATCCGTGCAGTTGTAAGAAGAGGCTTAAGCCGTGGAATCAAAATGAAAGGGATTCTGAAAGGATATAATGGTCTGCTGAATGAAGAAATCGTTGACATGACAGCAGTTGATGTATCTGATACGATTCAGAGAGGCGGTACAATTCTTTATACAGCACGTTGTGCTGAGTTCCGTACAGAAGAAGGACAGAAGAGAGGTGCGGAAATCTGCAAAAAACACGGGATCGATGGCCTTGTAGTCATTGGTGGTGACGGTTCTTTCGCAGGTGCACAGAAACTTGCAAACCTGGGAATCAACACAGTTGGTGTTCCTGGAACAATTGACCTGGATATTGCATGTACAGAATATACAATTGGTTTTGATACTGCTGTTAACACAGCAATGGAAGCAATTGATAAAGTACGTGATACATCTACATCTCATGAGCGTGTAAGTATTATTGAAGTAATGGGAAGAAATGCCGGTTATATTGCATTATGGTGCGGTATTGCCAATGGTGCAGAAGATATTCTGCTTCCGGAAAATTACGATTATGATGAACAGAAAATTATTAATAATATTATTGAAAACCGTAAACGCGGTAAAAAACATCATATCATTATCAATGCAGAAGGTATCGGACATTCAGAAGCTATGGCAAAACGTATTGAAGCTGCAACCGGTATTGAAACAAGAGCTACGATTCTTGGTCATATGCAGCGTGGCGGAAGTCCAACATGTAAGGACAGAGTATATGCATCAATTATGGGTGCAAAAGCAGTAGATGTACTTCTGGAAGGAAAGACAAAGAGAGTTATCGGATACAGAGATGGTGAGTATGTTGACTTTGATATTAACGAAGCTCTGGCAATGAAGAAAACAATTTCTGATTACCAGTATGAAATCAGCTATTCTCTGTCACATAATTACAGTAAGAATTCAGAGGAAGAATGATAACAATTTATAAAAAAAAGATTCGTTTTAAAACTGCACAGATTATTGCAATGGGATTTGCAGCAATTATCCTTTTGGGTGCACTATTGCTGTCTCTTCCCGTTGCATGGGCACCAGGGCATCAGATAACTTTTATTGATGCCCTTTTTACGTCGGTAACATCCATATGTGTGACTGGCCTGGTAACCGTGCCAACTTATGCATCCTGGTCCTGGTTTGGAAAAATAGTGATTTTGTTTCTGATCCAGCTGGGAGGTTTTGGTGTTGTTACCTGCGGTGCATTTGTGATGATTGCTATGGGAAAACGGATCAGTATCAGAAACAGAAAGTTGATCAAAGAAACGTATAATCTGGATACCATGAAGGGCCTGATTAAACTGATCCGGAAAATCTTAAAAGGAACACTGATCGTGGAAGGCATTGGAGCCATTTTTTATTCCTTTCAGTTTGTTCCGGAATTTGGTCCGAAAGGGATTGCCATAGCAATCTTTAACGCAGTTTCTGCATTCTGTAATGCAGGTATGGATATTATAGGGCCGGACAGTCTTGCCGGATATGTAAAGAATCCATTGATTAATCTGACTACGGCTGGTCTTGTGATTGTAAGTGGAATCGGATATCTGGTCTGGTGGGATTTGATTAAATTTGGAAAGCGGCTGATCAGCAGAAATATGGGATTTCGGCAGGCAGTGCGGGCACTGGAATTGAATACAAAGATTGTGCTTACTGCAACCGTGATTTTGCTGTTTGGAGGCATGACGATCATTGGAATTCTGGAATGGAATAATCCGGCTACCCTTGGAGCCATGCGCACCGGTGAAAAAATCATGGCATCCTTTTTTCAGTCGGTTACCTGCAGAACAGCAGGATTTCTTACTATTCCCCAGGAGAATTTTAAAGAGGGGACTGCTTTGATCTGTATGATTCTTATGTTTATTGGAGGATCACCCCTTGGAACAGCCGGTGGTGTAAAGACTACCACAATCGCAGTGCTGATTCTGATGGGTATTTCTTTTTTCAGAGGAAAAGAAGATACGGAGATATTCAGAAGAAGAATTCCATTTTCAAATATAAAAACTGCCTGGGTAGTAGTTATGATGGCGTTGTTTGTTTTGCTTACAGGAACCATAGGTCTTGCAATTTCGGTGGAAGGTATGGTTCAGAAGCCGGCACTGATTGATATTATGTATGAGATTACTTCTGCAGGTGCTACAGTAGGTCTTTCGAGAGGTCTGACACCATATCTGCCTTTTTCAGGGAAGCTGATCGTTATAGTCATTATGTATATTGGGAGAATCGGTCCCACAACCCTTGCTTCGGCTCTGACTGTTCAAAGTCAGGGGAAACCTTCCAGTATGCATCTGCCGGATGAAAAGGTATTTATAGGATAGTGGAACGGAGAGTGGGAAATGAAGAAAAAAACATATGCAGTTATAGGGCTGGGAAAATTTGGATATGCTGTGGCAGAAACATTGGCCAAAGCAGGGTGTGAAGTGTTGGCTGTGGATCGAAACAGTGAAAAAATTCAGGCATTATCTCCTTATGTGACCTATCCGCTCTGTGCGGATGTAACGGATCCTGGAGTTCTGGAATCTCTGGATTTTTCTCATATTGATGTGGCAGTGATCGGATTTTCCGATAAAATGGAGGCAAGTGTAGTGACCACTTTGTTTGTGAAAGAGGCTGGCGTACCTTATGTTATGGTAAAAGCAAATGGAGCACTTCATGGACAGATTCTGAAGAAAGTGGGTGCAGATGAGATTATCTTTCCGGAGCAGGTTACCGGAAAACGTGTGGCAGGAAATTTTATATCCGGTGGCTTTCAGGATTTCTTTGAACTTTCGGATGAAGTGAGTATCGTGGAAATGCCGGTCCTTGAAAAATGGGTAGGAAAAAATCTCAAAGAACTGAATCTCAGACAAAATCATGGATTGAATGTAATTGCACTGAAAGAAAATGGACAGGTAAGTATTAATATTGATCCGAACAGTCCTTTGCGTACAGATCAGATTCTGGGAATTGTGGGAACCAATGCGGTTCTGAGAAAATTGAAGGAAAACAGCTGAAGGGAGATTCGTATGATTACGAGTATGTCGAATGGACAGATGAAAAATATTCAACAGCTGATGAAAAAAGCAAAGGCCCGCAGAGATAGCGGGCTTTTTGTGGTAGAAGGAATAAAAATGTTCCGGGAAGCACCAGAGGAGCGTATCGAAAAGGTGTATGTATCTTCTGCTTTTTTGAAAGAAGAAGGGAACAGAAAGCTGTTGAAAGAAAAAGGAATGACAGATTCGGGAAGACAGGTGGAAGAAGTGGAGGACAAAGTGTTTCGGTCTCTGTCTGATACGGTAACACCACAGGGAATTTTGTGTTTGATTCGTCAAAAAGAAATCAGCCTGGAAAAAATGTTGGAGAAAAGAGAAGACAAAAAGATGCCTTTTCTTATGATTCTGGAAGATCTGCAGGATCCTGGGAATATGGGGACGATTCTGCGTACAGCAGAAGGAGCTGGCGTGACCGGGATTATAGTAAGCAAAAATTGTGTCGATCTGTATAATCCCAAAGTGATTCGTTCTACTATGGGTTCGATCTACAGAATGCCGGTATTACAGGCGGAATCCATTGTGCAGCTCTTACCGGTATTAAAGAAACAGGGAATCCGGACCTATGCAGCTCATTTAAAGGGAAAAAACTGGTACCATCAGGAAAATTATCGTGGAGGGACAGCATTTTTCATTGGAAATGAAGGAAACGGACTCAGTAATGAATTGTCAGAGTCTGCGGACTGTCTGATTAAAATTCCAATGAAGGGACAGGTAGAATCTTTGAATGCGGCAATGGCAGCAGGGATTCTTATGTATGAGACGTTGAGACAAAGAATCTAATACAAAATCCTTCCAAAACTTACAAAAAATACCCGCTTGACTTAGAAATGTAATCTTGTTAAAATAATTTCGTAATAAAAATTAATAAATATGTAACAATTAAGACGCGTCAACAAAACAATTTGGGAGGTCTTATTTATTATGAAAGAAAGATTACAACGTATTTTATGTTGCCTGGGAATGGTGGGAGCACTGTCTGTTTTGGGAAGTATTCCTGTTCTGGCAGATTCTGCAGATGACAATATCATTTCTTATAACTGGAGTGATAAAGCGGCGGCAAATGTAATTACATATGCCAATATCCGTGAAAATGCAGATGTAAACAGTAAATGTGTAGGTCGTCTTCCTTCCGGAGCTGTTGCTACGATTACAGGAAGACAAGATGGATGGGCACAGATTACCTCAGGAGAAGTAGAAGGATACATTCGTCAAGATCTGCTTCTATATGGTGAAGATGCAAAGAATCTCTACGAAGCGCTTTATGGTATGGGAAATGAAACGGTGGAAGCAGAAAATATAACGATTCAGGAAACCGTAAATGAAAATATTCAGGAGGTATCAGCAGAAGCCGTGCAGACAGCAGGAATATCCGGGTCGGATCTGGATCTGATGGCGGCTATTATTGAATGTGAAGCCGGGGGAGAGTCTTATGAAGGAAAAATCGGTGTGGGTGCGGTTATTATGAATCGTATGCGCAGCAGCCAGTTCCCAAATACTCTTTCTGAAGTGATTTATCAGAGTGGACAGTTTGAGCCGGTGTGGACCGGAAAACTTTCTTCTGTGCTTTCAAGAGGTGCCAATGCAGATTGTTATGCAGCAGCACAGGATGTATTTGCAGGAGCAAATACCATTGGAAATTGTTTGTTTTTTCATGCAGGAAGTGGAAATGGTCTGACAATAGGGAATCAGACATTTTATTAAGAAATCTTAAAATTATTGTTATTTTCAGTCTTTTACGATATAATATTCTCAAATGGATATAATATAGTCGTAAAGGACTGATTTTTTTGGAGGGATGTATATGGAATTAACAGCTGGAATGATAGCAGTAGGATGGTTGATTCTACTGGCAATACTCCTGGTGATTGAAATCATTACATTGGGTCTTACTACGATTTGGTTTGCAGGAGGTGCTTTTGTTGCATTTCTGATAGCACTTCTGAAAGGACCGGTATGGCTGCAGATTCTGGCATTTCTGGTGGTTTCCATTTTACTCCTGATTTTTACCAGACCGGTTGCCATGCGCTACATGAACAAAAATGTGAAAAAAACAAATGTGGACAGTCTTCCGGGAGAGAAGGCAATTGTAATTAAGACGATCGATAATCTCAAAGGAACCGGTCAGGTTGTACTGAACGGAATGGAGTGGTCTGCAAAAGCAAAAGAGAATACGGTCATTGAAGAAGGAAAAGTAGTAAGAGTAACTGCTGTTGAAGGTGTAAAAGTAATTGTAGAGGAGGAGAAATGATATGTTGGGAATTATATTACTGGTGATTTTTATTATACTGGTACTGATTACTGCAGCATCCTGTATCCGGATTGTACCGCAGGCCCATGCTATGATCATTGAACGTCTGGGAATGTACAAAGAGACCTGGTCAACGGGTCTTCATATGAAATTGCCTTTTGTTGATCGAATTGCAAAACGGGTGAATCTGAAAGAACAGGTTGTGGATTTTGCACCACAGCCAGTTATTACAAAAGATAATGTTACCATGAGAATCGATACGGTTGTCTTTTTCCAGATTACGGATCCCCGTTTATTTGCGTATGGTGTGGAAAACCCGATCATGGCGATTGAAAATCTGACAGCAACTACACTTCGTAATATTATCGGTGATATGGAACTGGATGCTACGCTGACTTCCAGAGAAATTATTAATACGAAGATGCGCGCATCACTGGATGTTGCTACTGACCCATGGGGCATTAAAGTAAATCGTGTGGAACTGAAAAACATCATTCCTCCGGCTGCTATTCAGGAAGCTATGGAGAAACAGATGAAAGCGGAACGTGAACGTCGTGAAGCAATCCTGATTGCAGAAGGTCAGAAGAAATCTACGATTCTGGTGGCAGAGGGTAAAAAAGAGTCTGCGATTTTGGATGCAGAAGCAGAAAAACAGGCTGCGATTCTGCGGGCAGAAGCGGAGAAAGAAAAGATGATCAAGGAGGCTGAAGGACAGGCACAGGCAATTTTAAAAGTGCAGCAGGCCAAAGCCGATGGTATTCGGTTTATTAAAGAGGCAGGAGCCGATGAGAGTGTACTTACACTGAAAAGCCTGGAAGCATTTGCCCAGGCAGCAGACGGGAAAGCAACAAAGATTATTATTCCCTCCGATATTCAGGGAATCGCAGGGCTGGCTGCTTCATTAAAAGAAATCGTAAAAGACGAACATAAATAATAAAAATGAGGAGGACCCTGTTGTGCTTCGGTTAAATAACTGAAGGCAGACAGGGTCCTTTTTTTACAAAGGTGGTATGTATATGAAACCGATTATTGATCTTACAAAAGAATATGGGCTTGTACTGGAAGGTGGAGGTGCAAAAGGTGCTTACCAGATTGGTGCCTGGAAGGCACTGCGGGAAGCAGGAGTGAAATTGAAAGGGATTGCAGGGACCAGTGTGGGGGCTTTAAACGGGGCGCTGATCTGCATGGGAGATTACGAAAATGCCAGAAAAGTATGGGAGAATATTACTTATTCCAGAATCATGTCTGTGGATGATGAGAAAATGGAATATCTGTTCAGGCAGAAAAAGCTGGATATGGATATGGTGAAGGATGCATTGGAATTTATGAAAGAAGGCGGCATTGATGTGGCTCCTTTGCGGGCATTGATTCATGACTGCATTGATGAACAGAAAATCATGCATTCACCGATAGATCTTTATATTCTTACTTTTGATGTGGATGAGTGGAAAGAGCTGGATATTGATATAAAGAAAAGTGATCCTTCCCTGATACAGGATTTTCTGTTGGCAAGTGCTTATATTTTTCCTTTATTTAAAAACGAAAAACTGCATGGCAAAACATATGTAGATGGAGGAGCCATCAACAATGTGCCGCTTGGTTCTCTTGTGAGCAGGGGGTATGAGGATATCATTATGGTTCGCATTTTTGGAATCGGACGGGAGAAAAAAGTAAAAATACCGGAAGGAACCACAGTTTATACAGTCGAACCAAGAGTCAGCCTCGGAAGTATTATGGAATTTGACAGCAGAAAGAGCCGCAGACATATGAAACTGGGTTATTATGATACGATGCGGATGCTGTATGGGCTGGAGGGAAAAATTTATTATATTGATGAATCGGAAGAAGAGTGTTATTATTTAAAGCAGTTAATACAACTGGATGACAGTATATATGAATATCTGATGGAAATCTGTCAGATTCCAAAAGAACCAAAGAAATATGTGAGAAACATGACAGAGGTCGTACTTCCAGTTATGGCGGAAGAATTCAAATTGTCCAGAGACTGGAGTTATAAAGAACTCTATCTGTCTATGCTGGAGGCTACAGCGAAACTATGTCGGATCAGCAAGTATAAAATATATACTTTGAGGGAACTGCAGGATAAGGTATATGAAAAATTTTACCGCCTGTCAGGGCAGGAAATACCTGCTTTTGTACAGATTATTTCCAGGGATATTCTGATATAAAGATATATAAAGATACAGCTATGAGGAGGATAAAAAAATGGATTTAAAAGGACGCAATTTTCTGACACTAAAAGATTTTACACCGGAAGAAATTGAATATCTGATTAACCTTTCAGCAGAATATAAAGAAAAGAAAAAACAGGGAATTCCGGTAGACACCTTAAAGGGAAAAAATGTAGCACTGATTTTTGAAAAGACAAGTACAAGAACACGTTGTTCTTTTGAAGTGGCTGCTCATGATCTTGGAATGGGAACCACTTATCTGGATCCGAAAGGTTCTCAGATCGGAAAAAAAGAAAGCATTCGCGATACAGCAAGAGTTCTGGGAAGAATCTATGATGGAATTGAATATCGTGGATTCGGACAGGAAATTGTGGAAGAACTGGCGAAATATGCAGGTGTTCCTGTTTGGAATGGTCTTACGAATGAATATCATCCGACACAGATGTTAGCAGATTTGCTTACAATTCGTGAACATCTGGGAAGAGTAAAAGGGGTAAAACTGGTATATATGGGAGATGCTCGTTATAATATGGGAAATTCTCTTATGATACTTTGCGCAAAAATGGGTATGCATTTCGTAGCATGTGCACCGAAAAAATACTTCCCGAATGAGGAACTGGTAAAAGAGTGTGAAGGTTTTGCAAAGGAATCCGGTGCAACGATTACTCTGACTGAAAATGTGAAAGAAGGTACAAAAGGAGCGGATGTTATTTACACAGATGTGTGGGTGTCTATGGGGGAACCGGATGAAGTATGGGAAGAAAGAATCCGCGAACTGACTCCATATAAAGTAACAAAAGAAGTAATGGAAAATGCAGGAAGCCAGGCGATCTTCCTTCATTGTCTGCCTGCATTCCACGATCTGGAAACTACTATTGGAAAAGAGATGGGACAGCGTTTCGGAATTACAGATATGGAAGTGACCGATGAAGTATTCGAATCTGCCCAGTCTGTGGTATTCGATGAAGCAGAAAATCGTATGCATACAATTAAAGCAGTGATGGCTGCTACCCTGGGAGCATAAAAAGGATGACGAAAAAGGCAAAGTGGATGGGAAATCCATGGAATTTCAGGGATGAGATAGATTCCACAAATGACTGGGCAAAACGGGAGGCGAAGGAAGGCGCGCCTTCCGGTTCGGTCTATCTTGCTGACAGTCAGACAAAAGGAAAGGGAAGAGTCGGAAGAGTCTGGGAAAATCCCAAGGGAAGCGGTCTTGCCATGTCTCTTCTGCTGAAACCGGAAATGCCGCCGGAGAAAGCTCCAATGATGACACTTATAATGGGCCTGGCTGCATGTATGGCTATCCGTCATCTCACCGGTCTGGAAGCACAAATTAAGTGGCCGAATGATGTAGTGATAAACAGAAAAAAAACGACTGGTATTCTTACAGAAATGGGAATGTCAGATGGGAAGATCGAATATGTGGTTGTAGGAATCGGAATCAATCTGAATATGGAAGAATTCCCGAAAGAAATTCAGGAAATAGCCACATCTTTGAAATTGGAATGTGGAAAAAATGTGGACAGAGATCAGATGGCGCAGACGCTTTTGTGGTTTTTTGAACAATATTATGAAACATTCATGGAAACCTTTACACTGGATTTTCTGAAGGAAACCTATCATCGCGTGCTGATCAATAAGGACCATGAGGTACAGATTCTCGAAAAGACAGAAACATACACAGGAATCTGCCGCGGAATCAACGAAAAGGGAGAACTACTGGTTGAAAAAGAGGATGGTACCTGTGCGGAAATCTTTGCAGGTGAAGTATCTGTGCGGGGATTATATGGATATGTTTAAACAACGGACAAGTTTATGGAGGGTATATGTATAAGGACAAAGTAGTACTTTGCGGTGCAAGCGCCTATGAACAGAAATATTATTTTAATGAGGATTTCCGGGCACTTCCTCAGTCCATACAGGATGAACTTCACATTATGTGTGTCATGTATACGGAGGAAATCGGTGGTATCCTGACGCTGGAATTTGATGAAGATGGAGAACTGCAGTTTAAAGTAGAAGCGCTGGATGCAGATGCCATGTTTGATGAGATTGGAAGTGTTCTGAGAATCAAAGAACTGCAAAGAAGCAAACAGGAACTGTTGGAATCTCTGGAACTTTATTACCGGGTATTTTTTCTTGGTGAAGATGTGGATGAAAATTCGGACGGAGGAGAAGAATAGAATATGTTATTAGTGATTGATGTGGGAAACACCAATATTACGCTGGGTGTATTTGAAAAAGAAGAGCTGAAGGCTACCTTTCGTATGACTACCCAGCAAAGCAGAACTTCGGATGAGTATGGGATTCTGATGTGTAGTATGTTGGAATGCAGAGGAATTCCAAAAGGAAATATAAAGGATGTGATTATCAGTTCCGTTGTACCGGATGTTATGCATTCTTTGTCCAGTGCAATCATAAAATATTTCAATACAAAACCTCTGCATGTAGGTCCCGGAAGTAAAACCGGCATTCGAATCAGTGCTGTAAATCCGAAAGAAATCGGTGCAGACCGAATCGTAGATGCAGTAGCTGCATATGATATCTATGGCGGACCGGTTCTTGTACTCGATTTCGGTACAGCAACTACGTACGATTTGATTACAGAAGATGGAAGTTTCATAGCAGGAATTACTTCTCCGGGAATCGGGATCAGTGCAAAGGCTCTGTGGCAGGATGCAGCCAAGCTGCCGAAAATCGCCATAGAAAAGCCGGATTCTATTCTGGCAAAAGAAACCATCACGAGTATGCAGGCAGGTCTTGTATATGGATATATCGGACAAGTGGAATATATTATTACAAAAGTAAAAGAAGAGTCCGGAATTAAAAATCTGAAAGTTGTGGCAACCGGTGGTCTCGGGAAAATAATTGCAGATGAAACAAAGATGATTGATGTATACGATACACAGCTTACATTGGAAGGACTTCGGATTATTTTTGAAAAAACGAAAAAAAGCAGAGGTTAATGAGAGTGAGGCTGACCATTGGAAATGTAACATTGGAAAACAATCTGATACTTGCGCCTATGGCAGGGGTTACTGACCTGCCATTTCGTTTGCTCTGTAAGGAGCAGGGAGCAGGGTTACTGTGCACGGAAATGATCAGTGCAAAAGCAATTCATTTTAAAAATAAAAATACAAAGAGTCTGATGCGAATATTGCCAGAAGAGCGGCCGGTATCTCTTCAGCTCTTTGGTTCAGAACCGGATCTGATGGCAGAAATTGCTGCCCAGATTGAAGACGAGCCTTTTGATATACTGGATATCAATATGGGATGTCCAGTGCCGAAAGTGGTAAATAATCAGGAAGGGTCTGCACTTATGAAAAATCCGAAGCTTGTAGGGGAAATCGTGAGTAAAATGGCATCTGCGATCAAGAAACCACTTACGGTAAAGATTCGAAAAGGATTTACGGAAGGTTCTGTAAATGCAGTGGAAATTGCAAAAATCATTGAAGCTTCCGGGGCAGCAGCAATCGCTGTTCATGGCAGGACAAGGGAACAGTATTATGCAGGAAAAGCAGACTGGGACATTATCCGTCAGGTGAAAGAAGCCGTATCAATACCAGTCATAGGAAATGGGGATGTCAATTCTCCAGAAAGTGCAAAGAGACTTATAGAAGAAACCGGATGTGACGGTATTATGATTGGAAGGGCTGCTCGGGGAAATCCCTGGATTTTTGGGAGAATCAACCGGTTTCTGGAAACCGGTGTAAAAGAAGAGGAACCTGGTGTTCAGGAAGTAAAAGAAATGATTCTCAAACATGCCCGTCTGCAGATTGAGTACAAAGGAGAATATACAGGAATGCGGGAAATGCGAAAGCATGTAGCCTGGTATACTGCAGGAATGCCGCATTCTGCATCTGTGCGCAGACAGGTAAATGAAGTGGAAACTTATGAACAGCTGGAAAAACTGGTGGAACTGTTCTAAGAAAACTGTTTTAAGAGAATGAATTAATTATTGACTTTTTTAAAGCTTTCATTTATAATATTGGGACTGTTGAAAATTATATGGAGTAGAAAAACTCCTGTAATGATAGAGGAAAGGGTGTTTAATTATGGAAGAAAAGAAAAACATACTGACATATGCAGGTCTGAAAAAACTGGAAGACGAGCTGCATGATCTGAAAGTAAACAAAAGAAAAGAAGTTGCAGGAAAAATCAAAGAAGCAAGAGAACAGGGTGACTTATCTGAAAATGCAGAATACGATGCAGCAAAAGATGAGCAGCGTGATATCGAAGCACGTATTGAAGAAATTGAAAAAATTTTGAAAAATGCTGAAGTTGTAGTAGAAGATGAAGTGAATCTGGAAACAATCAGTGTTGGATGTAAGGTAAAAGTATATGATGTGGAATTTGACGAAGAAATCGAATTTAAAATCGTAGGATCCACAGAGGCAAACAGCCTGGAAGGAAAGATTTCCAATGAAGCACCGGTAGGAAAAGCTCTGATCGGTGCAAAGAAAGGGGATACCGTACAGGTAGAAATGCCGTCTGGTGTTATTGAATACAAAGTTCTGGAGATTGAGAGAAACATTTAAGATTAAGGAGAGTGTGAAAAGTGGCAGAACAGAGAAAGAACACACAGGAACAGGACCTGAATCAGTTACTGAAGGTTCGTCGTGAAAAATTGGCAGAGTTGCAGGCAAACGGAAAAGATCCGTTCCAGATTGTAAAATATGATGCAACACATCACAGCCAGGAAATCAAAGATGCTTTTGAAGAGTTGGAAGGAAAAGCAGTATCTGTAGCAGGACGTATTATGTCTAAACGTGTAATGGGAAAAGCTTCCTTCTGCAATATACAGGATTTACAGGGAAATATTCAGTCTTATGTAGCCCGTGATAATATCGGTGAAGACTCTTATAAAGATTTCAAGAAAATGGATATCGGTGATATTGTAGGCATCGAAGGAGATGTCTTCAAAACAAAAACCGGTGAAATCTCTATTCATGCCACTGCAGTAACACTGCTTTCCAAGAGTCTGCAGGTTCTTCCGGAAAAATTCCATGGTCTTACTAACACGGATCTTCGTTATCGTCAGAGATATGTGGATCTGATCATGAATCCGGAAGTAAAAGATACATTTATCAAACGTTCTAAAATTATCAGCGCAATCCGTAAATACCTGGACGGACAAGGATTTATGGAAGTGGAAACTCCAATGCTGGTAGCAAATGCCGGTGGAGCAGCAGCAAGACCTTTTGAAACACATTTTAACGCCCTTGATGAAGACTTTAAGCTGAGAATTTCTCTGGAGCTTTATTTAAAGAGACTGATTGTAGGCGGTCTGGAACGTGTATATGAGATTGGTCGTGTATTCCGTAACGAAGGTCTTGATACAAGACACAATCCGGAATTCACGCTGATGGAACTGTATCAGGCATATACAGATTACAAAGGAATGATGGACCTGACAGAAAATCTGTATCGTCATGTAGCACAGGAAGTACTGGGTACTACACAGATCGTTTATAATGGAATTGAAATGGATCTGGGTAAACCATTTGAACGTATTACTATGGTAGATGCAGTGAAAAAATATGCAAATGTAGACTTCAATGAAGTGCATACACTGGAAGAAGCAAGAGCACTTGCAGATGCACATCATATTGAATATGAAGAAAGACATAAAAAAGGTGATATCCTGAACCTGTTCTTCGAAGAATATGTAGAAGAACACCTGATTCAGCCGACGTTCGTTATGGACCATCCGGTAGAGATTTCTCCATTAACCAAAAAGAAACCGGAAAATCCAGACTATGTAGAGCGTTTTGAGTTCTTCATGAATGGATGGGAAATGGCAAATGCTTATTCTGAGTTGAATGATCCGATCGATCAGAGAGAACGTTTCAAAGCACAGGAAGAACAACTGGCACAGGGTGATGAAGAAGCAAATACTACAGATGAAGATTTCATGAATGCACTGGAAATCGGTATGCCGCCGACAGGTGGTATTGGATTCGGTATAGACAGAATGTGTATGCTGCTGACTGATTCCGCAGCGATTCGTGATGTGTTGCTGTTCCCGACAATGAAGTCACAGGGCGCAGCAAAGAACGAAGCAAACAACGCAGCACAGTGTACATCCACTGCTTCCGCACAGGATGCAAAGCCGGTAGAAAAGATTGATTTCTCTAAGGTGAAGATTGAGCCATTATTTGAGGAATCTGTTGATTTTGATACATTCAGCAAATCTGATTTCCGTGCAGTAAAGGTAAAAGAGTGCATCGCAGTACCGAAGTCCAAGAAACTTTTACAGTTTACTCTGGACGATGGAACAGGCACAGATCGTACGATTTTAAGTGGTATTCACGCATTTTACGAGCCGGAAGAATTGGTTGGTAAAACGCTGATCGCTATCACAAACCTGCCGCCAAGAGCAATGATGGGTATTGAATCTTGCGGTATGTTATTATCAGCAATCCATGAGGAAGAAGGAGAAGAGAAACTTCATCTTCTAATGGTTGATAACCACATCCCGGCTGGTGCAAAGCTGTACTAAAATTAAATATAAAATGTCTAAAACCATGATGTCAGATCTCATTTGACAACAAAATTTGGGATAATGATGAATCGTTATGAAGCATGACAAATTTCAGATGAAAAGACACAGGTTTGACAATGAAACGAGAGCACTTCTTAGAGTTAATCTAAGAGGTGCTTTTTTCGTCTCTAAAATCTTATATTCCGGCAGTCAACTTCTGCAAAACAGTAAATCTAATTTTGGAGAAAAACATCATGGGTGAAAGTTATAAACCAATTACAAGTATGAAGGAAGTACCAGAGCGGCTTAGAAAATTACGCCGACAGCCCCTTTCCTGGTAATCTGCTCTTTCTTTCCTATTTTTACTTATTATTTATCTCATCCCATGCTTCTTCATCAAATTTCTGTTTTTTGAAGTAGTAAATTCTATCTTCATCTATAATCTCGCGGATTACTTTGCATGGATTTCCAACTGCAATCATATTGTCCGGAATGTCTTTGGATATCACACTTCCTGCACCAATGACTACGTTATTTCCAATTGTGACTCCTGGAAGAATTACGGTATTTCCACCAATCCATACATTGTCTCCAATTGTAACAGGAATACCATATTCATATCCGGAATTGCGGCTGTCCGGATGTACCGGATGTCCGGCTGTATAAATAGAAACATTTGGTGCAATCTGAACATTTTTTCCAATTGTCACCTTACCTACATCAAGAATGGTAAGATTATAATTGGAATAGAAATTCTCGCCTACCTCAATATTCCACCCATAATCGCAATGGAACGGTGCTTCCACCCATACACGGTCTCCTGTTTTACCAAAAAGCGCTTTGATCATCTGGGGAGCTTCTTTGTTCTGCCTAGATGGCGGCAGTTGATTAAAATCATAAATTTTCTGCTTACATGCCTGTCTGTCCTCTTCAAGACCATCTAACCAGGCCTTATACGGAAGTCCGTTTAACATTCTTTCTCTCTGATTCATTGTCATATTCTCCTTTATATATTATATTGTATTTTGTGTGAGATTTTTCACCCATTTATATTTTTTATAATGAATGTAAATGGCCGGCATTTTAACCATTTCATCCATACTGATAATAAAATAGACCATCATAACCGGAAGTTTCAACACAAACGCGGCGATCATTCCTGCCGGAATCACAATTACCCACATCGTTACCGCATCACACAGCAATCCAAATTTTGTATCTCCTCCTGCGCAGAAAATACCCGCAATCCCTAAAGCACTTACTGCTTTTCCTATCATATAATAACTGCAGATATAAATCATATTTTTCAGATATATGTGCGCCTGTGAGCTGAGATTTCCTGTAAATATCTGAAGAACCGGACTCACTGCCAGCAATACAAAACCTGAAATCACACCTGTAAATACTGCAATTTTAAAAAGTCTGTCTCCATATTCTCTGGCCTGTTCGAGCTTTCCTTTTCCCAGCTCATTTCCAACCAGAATTCCACTTCCGCTCCCAATTCCATTGCACACGCAGGCAATGATATTTTTCAGGATATTCGCAACAGAATTCGCAGCTACCGCATCCGTGCCAAGATGTCCCATAATTACCGAAAACATAGTAAATCCACAGCCCCATACCAGCTCATTGCCAAGAACAGGGGATGTATAATGCCAGAAATCCTTTTTTAATCTCTCTGAACTGTGGCGAATATATTTTATTCTTACGCACACCTGTGAACGTAATGTATTTTCATATAATGTCAACATCAGTTCAATCCCTCTGGAAACAGTCGTAGCTAATGCTGCCCCTGCAATTCCCATAGCCGGAAATCCAGCCGGACCAAAAATAAGCACCACATTCAGAACAATATTAATTACAACCGCTGTGGAGCCGTACACAGTACTTTTCGCAGTTCTTCCACTGTTCTTCATAATACACAGATAAACCTGTGAAAATCCCATAAACAAATAAGAACCGCTTACAATCCGAAGGTATGGAATTCCTGCCTGAATCAGTTCCATATCATCTGTAAAAATTTTCATAAGAGCTTCAGGTGCCAGCAAAGCAGCTGCAGAAAACACAAAGGATACAGTCAGGGAAATCTTGAGAACAATCGCCAGAACCTCCTCTACAGAATCTGTGTCACCCTTTCCCCAGTATTGAGCTGCTAATGTAGTAGTACCTATCGTAAGTGCCAGCATAAACAAATTATGTACAAACTGTATCTGCGTTGCCAGTGAAACTGCCGACAATGATGTCTGATTGACAAAGCCCAGCATAAAAGCATCTGAAGCACTTACCAGTGCAGTCATGAGATTCTGGAGTGCGATTGGAAGCACCAGACCCGTCAGTTTTTTGTAAAAAATTCTTTTTTCTGATTTCATAAGTCCCTCTGATTGATTTTTTGCTTCTGCAGATGTTATAATTATAGTATGGCAAAAACGGAAAATCTATCATAATAGTACAAAAGTTTTATAAAAATCGTACATACGGGAGGTGATATTTTTTGAAACTATTTAAAGCAGAACTTATGCCGGATTCTTCCGAAGTGGTCGCCTATAATCGTTCCGGAATCCCTTTATATATCAGAGTCGCCAGCCTGTCCACTTACTATAATATGTGTGCACCCTGCCACTGGCATGATGATATTGAATGGGTTTATATTATAAATGGAAAAATGAGATACTATGTAAATGGAAAAAAACTGATTTTAAACAAGGGTGATTCCCTGATGGTCAATGCGAGGCAAATGCACTACGGATATGACTATGAACAACAGGACTGCTATTTTGTTTGTGTTATATTTCACCCTTCCTTATTTAGTCATAATCAGCTTCTTTATAAACAGTATTTTTTGCCTTTTCTTGAAGACAGCAGTCTTGAATATCTGCTTTTTCATTCCGCAGATGCCTCTGGTCAGCAAGTATCGTCCAGATTGCAGAAGATTGTTCAACTGAAAGAAGACAACAAACCGGCTTATGAATTACGGATAATGGGAAATATACTGGAATTATGGGGATTTCTAATTCAATCCGATATCCTCTCTTCCTCCAGACATTCAGAAACACTAAATCCGGATCTGAATATTCAGAAAAACATGGTATCCTTTATTTATCAGAACTATCCAGAAAAAATCACACTTAATGATATTGCTGCTGCCGGTCATGTCGGTCGCAGTAAATGTTGTCAGATTTTTAAACACTATATGCAGCAGTCACCCATTGATTTTCTGAATTCCTATAGATTGAAAATCAGCTGCCGGCTCCTGTGTACTACGCCCAAAAGCATTACAGAAATTGCTCTTTTATGTGGCTTTAATCACCTGAGTTATTTCTCCAAATATTTTCTGGAATGCAATGGATGTACGCCAAGAGAATACCGTACCCGGCATGAACATGATACCCTTTTAACCTGACCGCTGCTATTTTTTTACATTATATATAGGTAATTGCGAAACAGGTTCGGGATATGAGCTCAAATAGTGCTGAAACTTGGAATTTTAGAATATCTGGGATTGAGAGGAGAAGGAATAGCTGTGTTAAAAAACATATTGATTGTTGTGAGTGACATAGAGAAGTCGAAGGCATTCTATCAGGAATATTTTGGTTTAATCGTGAAAAATAATTTTGGAGAAAATGTTATTCTAACAGAAGGACTGGTATTACAGGAACAAAAGATCTGGGAACAGTTAATAGAAACACATACGGTTATCGGGAATGCATCGGAACTATTCTTTTTGGAGAGCAATCTGGATGCATTTTTGTGCAAAATTGAAAAGTATATGTCTGAGAGCGGTCAGGTTATGAATGTCAGAGTGAATTCCTGGGGAAAGCGTGTAGTCAGGTTGACAGATCCGGATGGGCATATAATTGAAGTGGCAGAGAGATAAGGAACATGCAAATGGAAGAAGGTGAATCTTTGATTATTGACACACATGTTCATAGTTTTAATCCTAAGACCAGGAACTGTTGGGCCAAAACCCAGATAGATGAAATGAAAAAACAAAGAATTCGGTTTATGGAGATTCCTATCAATATTGATGATTTTGAAGATATGGCAGGAGTTATGTCGAATTTTGATTCCTGTATGGGAATTGGAGTAGGACAGCATCCGAAATTGATTTCTGCTGGGACGAATGTGGATGAACTTATGGAAAAGGTTAATCACTATGTTTACGAATATAGAGATAAAATCCGACTAATAAAAACGGGACTTGACTATTACCGGGTTACAGATGAGACTTCACAGAAAAAACAGCGTGAAACATTGAGAAGAATGTTGATGTGTGCGCAAAGGAATCAGCTTCCGGTGGTATTGCATATACGGTCGAATGATAAAGAGATTCACAAAGCGGATTATGATTTGATGAAAATATTGGAAGAAATGGATTACAAGGATAAAGCAGTTATTCATTGTTATCATGGTGAGTCATTTCTGACGGAAGAATACCTGACTTTATCTGCTCAGATATACTTTGGGATTGGAGGTGCAATTACATTTGAAGAGAACCAGGCGCTTTGCCAGGCAATCGTATCTATGCCGAAGGAACGGATTCTTCTGGAAACGGATGCTCCATACATAAAACCTTGTTATCCCGATGGGACGAGACCGAAAGGGAAGAAAAATTCACCGCTGAATCTGCCGATTATCATTGAGAAGCTTGCTGAAATTTATGGCATGGACTATGAAGAGATTGTTGAACAAACCACTCAAAATGCTACTCGATTTTATAATAAAAAAAGAAGATAGGAGAAGTGGTGAAGAGAAATGAAAGTTTTGATGAATTGCCACCGCACACTCGTGACTTTAGTCGTGAGTTAGGTGGCTTTACTTGTACAATTAAGATACGTATGGTATAATGTAAATATGAATAAAACATCGTATATAACAATATTAAAAGATGTTACGCATGGTAGGTGATATGTGTATTCATTGCAGTATCATATAGATTGCAAACCACAGCTTCGTCTGTCGGATGCGATCAAGATTTTAAAAGGGAATACAGCTAGATGGCTATTTCTCAAACATCCTGAAATCAAACAATCGCTTTGGGGTGGACATCTATGGAATCCATCGTATTTTGTTGCTACGGTAAGTGACAGAACTCTTGAACAGGTGGAAAAGTATATTAAGAATCAAAAGAAATC
>JALFGN010000069.1 GCA_022777285.1 Blautia sp. | reverse complement strand
TCTTGAGAAAGGAAAAAATTCGTATAGCAGCAAAATTGCCAGAAACAATTGAGAAGGCATTTTCGACTATACAGCAGTCAGATTGTTTGGGATGGTTTCGTTCGTGTAATTATGTGCAATAATTTATTGTTTTGCTATAGTGTACTTTGAAAAAGGGAGTGTAATATCAAAGATCAGTAGGGAGCAGGAACAGGTCCTGGAAAAAACCGGGGTAATTCTGGAAATGTGCTGAAAGAGTATTCCAGACAAAGCCGCTGGTAGAATATATGCGGGCAGTCCCTGACCCAAGATGTGACCGGAAAATAAAACATGACCACGCGGAAGTGCTGGTGTGCCTTGTGTGCGGTTTCCTGGCAGGGAAGACGACGATACGCAGGAGCCTGAAATGGTGCAGGCGGCATGTAGGGGAATTGAGGAAACACATGCCATTAAAAAATGGGATCGCCTCCCCGTCGACAGTGAGCAGGCTGCTGTCCGGGCTGGATGAGGAACTGTTTGCCCTGGAATTCATGGAGTGGATAGGGGAGATCGTTGACACCAAAGGGATACATCTGGCTATTGACGGGAAAGCCCTAAGGGCTGCAATGGAAAAGGTAAAGGATTTCAGGGCACCGATGGTCCTGAATGCAATGGATGCGGTAACGGGACTGGTTATTGCCCAGATGCCGATACAGAATAAAGAATGCGAGATCAGGGCGTTCCCGGAATTACTGAAACTGCTGGATATCTCTGGCAGCGTGGTCACAACAGACGCAATCGGGACACAGACGGAGATCATGGAGCAGATAGTCCGGCAGAAAGGGAACTTTGTAATGATGATAAAAAAGAACCAGCCACAGTCTTATGAAGAGATCATGAAATATCTGGGGGAAATGTCGGAAGACTTCCAGAAAATGAAAAAGGATGCGGGGCACAGGCCGAAATATCCGGAGTTGCAGGAAACGTATGAAGAAGTTTATTTCCAGGAAAGAAACCGGGACCGTTATGAGCACCGGTGGTACAGCGTATGCAGGGAAAAGAGCATCCTGACAAAAACACAGAAAGAATGGTCATTTATAAGAACGGTGGGACGTGCGCGCCAGATACGGATCCCGTTGGAGAGGGATGCCCAGGGCAGGGATATAACACCGGATGTGGAAACATTTTTGAAAAAAGGTTCCAGAAGGAGGCCAAAACCGCTGAAAGATGAAAACGTGGGGAGGGATATACAGGATACAGGGATGATATCAGACCTGGAACTGACAGCAGAGCAAATGGGGAAAATAAAGAGGGAACACTGGGCAATCGAAAACAAGGTACATCATGTACTGGATGAGAGTTTCCGCGAAGACAGGTCACCAGCTAAAGAATCAAAGAACAATTTAGCCCTGATCCGGAAATATGCCTATAATATCCTTCGGCTGGCAATGCTGTCAGGAACCTGCACGGAGATCATGACCGAAGCAATGGATGAGTTTAGTGATGACCACTCATTAATAGAGAAATATGTCTTCAACGGGATCAAAAGTTTATATTAAAAGTATAACATAATTTTTTGAAAATCCCAATAAAAGAAAGGGAATTTTTGCGCTTTTTTTGCAATTATTTCTGGAAAAAGAAAAAAATAGAAACAGGCAGCAACAGCAAGGTGCTGGAGTATGTGAAAATCAAGAAAATAGGTGCGGAAAGACCTCATTCAAAGTTCATGAAACAACCCTGTCATTTACGCTATCTTGCGTTGACAGTTGGACAGTAATGTGCTATTATAAGCAATAAGAAATAACGATGCAGCCATCAGGTGCTCTCCGACAGGGGAGTCTGGAAGCCGGGTGTAAGTCCCGCACGGTGCCGCCGCTGTAAGCAGGGAGATTTTTTCGTAGATCCACTGAAGATGAGATTCGTCTTTGGGAAGGAGAAAAGGATCGCAAATCTGTAAGTCAGAAGACAGGCCTGATTGGTTATTGAGATACTTCCTGCGGGTCACAGGAACCTTGTGCAAATCGGTATGGTAATTCTGATTACCATGCTTATTTTTGATACAAAAGGTCTGTTCCTTGCGGGATAGACCTTTTTATTATTTATTGTTGTTGAGATACAGAATGTTCGGAAAAAGAAATGGAAAAAAAACAACGACGAAGAAGGATCTGACAGAAGGAAAAGTATGGTTTGTACTGACCATGTTTGTGTTGCCGATCATAGCCGGCAGCATCATTCAGCAGATGTATACGACGGTAGATTCGATTATTGTTGGAAGATTTGTGGGAAAGACTGGACTTGCGGCGATTAATTCGGTCGCTACTTTATTTAAATTCCCGCTTAATTTTATGGGAGGTCTTTCCGGCGGTACGACCGTTATCATTTCCAGATATTATGGTTCTAAAAATAAGGATGAACTTGGCAAGTCTGTTCGTACTGCACTGACGATGTCCATTGTGATGGGTATTGTATTCTCTGTGATCGGTGTATCTCTGGCACCGTGGATGTTGACACTTATGAAAGTACCGGGAGATATTTTTGCACTGACTTTATCTTATGTACGAGTTTATTTTGCAGGCATTTTTGCTACCGTTATGTATAACAATGCAGCAGGTATTCTGCGTGCCTATGGAGATTCTGCAACCCCTTTATACATCCTGATTGTGTGTGGTCTGTTTAATGTGGCAGCCGATTATCTCTTTGTTGGTGTATTTGGCTGGAGTGTTGCCGGAGCGGCATATGCTACCATTATGGCACAGGTTATCAGTGCGATCATTGCGTTGTATGTGATCGAGAGGATTTCCAAAGAAGAAAAGCAGAAAATCTTCCTCTATCCGGAATTCTCTTTTGCCCACGCAGGAAGTATGGTAACGCTTGGTATTCCTTTAGGTATCAAGTCGATTCTTTTCCCGATAGCCAATTCTATTGTAGCTTCTGCGGTCAATGGCAGAGGCACGGATGTCATTGCTGCCTGGGGAGTATGTGGAACTCTGGATCTGCTGATCTGGCTGATTGCCGACTCTATGGGATCTGCTCAGTCTACTTTTGTGGCTCAGAATCTGGGCGCAAATCAGCATAAGAGAGCATACAAGGGTACTTTTATAGGTGTTGCATTGACGGTAGTTCCGGTTGCTTTAGTAAGCATAGGGCTTTTCTTTGCAGCAGGATCTTTTGGGCATCTCTTTGTACCGGATTCTGATGCACCGGCAGTTATTCCGTTGGTGATCGAATATATGCGTCTGATGGCGCCATTCTATGTGTTCTATGGTTTATATGCAGCATTCAGTGGAGCAATCTGCGGTGCCGGTCAGACACTGATCCCAACTGCGCTGACCCTTACCTTTACCTGTCTGCTTCGTGTGCTTGCAATTTTCTTTGTATTACCTCACTTCGAAAGCATGGAATGTATTATCTGGATCTACATTACATCCTGGATCGTAACGGGCGTGGTATTTACTGCTATGTTCCAGTTCCTGTATCATAAATGGAATAAATAAAACACACTTTTACACGTTAGTGTATTGATAAGCTAAAGCATAAGTGTTAGCATTTTAACCAATAGAAATAAATATCAAAATTGCAGTGTCGGCTTTGAGCGTTTAGCCTTAGCCGGAGAATAGTGAATTGTGTTAGAACCACAAACGGTACCGCCGCTGTAAGCACAGATGAACCATTCGCGGTGAAAGCCAGTCATTGGGGCAACCTGAGAAGGCAGATTGGTTCGAAGAAATGAGTTTTCGGAAATGTGCGAGTCAGAAGAACTGCTGCATGGGAGAGAGTTTGACAGACGAGTAATTTGTTAGACGTTTTTGCTATGAAAAAAGACGGTCATAGTAGCTGATTTACGTTCAGCTTCTATGACTTTTTTCTTTTTTACGCGTTGATCCGAAGAACAATGAACCAGTATGCATTAACTTGTTGTGGGAAAGGAGAACTTCTATATAAAAAAAATGATACAGTGTCTTGCAATCTGCACAGGCGTTTTGCTGCTCAGTCCGATGCTTTCGAGTGCGAACGAAGAACCTGAACATCTTGTAGGTGTAGCAACCATTTTTGATGATGCAGGGTGGCATACACAGGTAGAGTATTTCAATGAATTGATTGGACCTGCCTTGAATATGAAGTTTATGTATTCAGACAAATTAAACAACAGCATGGAACTGACAGATTTCATGACCCGGGCAATCTCCATGGGATGTGATGGAATCATTAATTTTGTGACACAGAACGATTGTGTGGCAGCAGGTGCAAGCTTGGCACAAGAAAAAAGTGTCTGGTATGTAACACAGAATTCTATGATCAATGAAGATGTGGCAGAACTGGAACATAATCTGGGCCATGTCGGAGCTTCGGTTTCCGGAATGGAGTCGGCTTACTATGAATTGCTGACAGAACTGATCACACAGGAAGGAAAAAAAGGATTTTTCATCTATACCGGTTCGGCTGCAGGCGGAAATCAGGGTACTGGTGCAGCATCTCACTTTTATTCCACAAAAGGTATGCTGAAAGCAATTGCTAAAGCCTATGATCTGGCATATGAAAAGCCGGTGGAGGATCTGATCAATGAGATGGCCTCCGGATATATAGAGACTGGTAGGCGTTTGCGAAACGCCACAGCCCGCATAAAATCGGGCTTTTTTCTTTGATAAAACAGAACAACTCCTCACAGGTTTGTGGTAAAATTTAAGTGACCAAACAAAAATCAACCATATCCACCTGAAAGGAGTTGTACCTA
>JALFGN010000015.1 GCA_022777285.1 Blautia sp. | reverse complement strand
GAGGCTGCCGTATTATTTCTTCCAGACTTCAGGATATTTCCGGTCTTATGGGTGGCATCCGCATCAGTGTGGAACATTTCCTTGGCATCAGACATTTAAATGTAAATACGCCAATTTCATCAGTTGCCATATAATTTACCGGTATTCATAAAAGTTTATAATTTCGTTCATGGTTTCTTCACAATTCCAACATTATTTGCACATATTTGTGGAATATACTTATATCATAAAAATAATAAAGAACAAACATTATTTTTATATTTTCTTTTTCATATGTCGGTCGCAAGACCGGCTCTCCTTCCTTTAATATTTATAGAAAAGTCATCGCCCGGTTTTGGATATGTCCGGGCGATGACTTTTTACTCTGCAAACCGATTTGCAAGTCTGGCGAAATCTTCCAGTGTCAGAGCCTCTCCTCTCACTCCCGGAGGAAATCCACAGGCTTCGATGGTCTGCTGAATTTCTTCTTTTGTAAAAGACAATTCCGAAGAATTGTTCAGTCCGTTTGCCAGGGTCTTTCTTCTCTGATTAAAAGACGCCCGAATCAACCGGAACATTAATTTTTCATCCTTTACCTCCACCGGAGGTTTCTCATGTCTTGTAAGACGAATTACCGCACTTCCCACCTTTGGTCTTGGCATAAAACAATTTGGCGGTACATTGGCCACAATATACGGCTCTGCATAATATTGTACTGCCAGAGACAAAGCACCATAATCCTTTGTTCCAGGCCCAACCTGCATCCGCTCTGCCACTTCTTTCTGTACCATTACAGTAATGGAATCTACTGGCACTCCACTTTCAAACAATCCCATAATAATCGGCGTTGTAATATAATATGGCAGATTCGCCACAACCTTAATGGGTTTCCCATTGTTATGCTCCTCTGCCAGTTTCTTTATATCAACTTTTAAAATATCTTCATTGATCACCTGAACATTTGGAAAATCCTTTAAAGTATCTCCCAAAATCGGAATCAACGCCTTGTCGATTTCCACCGCAAACACTTTACCGGCCGCTGCTGCCAGATACTGTGTCATGGTCCCGATGCCGGGACCAATCTCCAGTACAAAATCATCTTTTGTAATTCCTGCCGCATTTACGATTTTATCCAGCACATGGGGATCGATCAAAAAGTTCTGCCCGAATTTCTTTTGAAAAACAAAATCATATTTCTGCAGTACCTCTATGGTACCTTTGGGGTTTCCCAGATAAGGGGCTGTCATCTTTTCATCTCCCATTTTCTTATTTTAAACGTCAAAATCTTTTTCATACAGCATAATTCGTCCGGTTTCATCCAGATGACGTTTTGCAACTTTTCTTCCCGGACGTCTTCCTACTTTTGCCGCATGTTTGATGGCATCATCCATCATTTCTTTTACCTGTCCTACTGCAACCGGATTTTCCTCATTCTGATTATCTCCAATCAGCGTATAAAGAGCCAGAACTGCCATATCATCAATCTTATATCCGGTCTCTTTGGAATAGGTTTTTGCAAAGGAAACAAGTTCATCGTTGGTAAATACCGGAATTACGATTTTTGAATTAAACTTTTCCATAAATTCCGGATACTTATCATTCAACTCATAAATTCCCTGTTTTACATCTTCCAGAATGACTGTCAGACGATTGGTCTTAAATTCCATTGCTCTGGACAGATTTTCCACAATTTCCGGCTTCATGGCAGAAGCATGTTCCACTACAAGAAATCCTCCTGCCATCTTATCTACGATATAAGCAGGATCCTTTTTGTTCATCTCTTCTGCATCCATATAAGCTACTTTAGCAGCTTCCATGTGACGTTCTTTACACAAGGCCTTTACCAGCCCTTCTGAGAACTTTGTCTTTCCGGAGCCGGAACGACCTGTGATTACAATATTCCCTGATCTTGAAGTCTTCTCAGATGCCGATTCCTGTACAATATCAAGTGCTTCATCTACCTGCTCTTTCATTCCCGGAATCGGAGCAAAATAAGTAAACAGACGTTTATGCTCTTCATCGGTCAGATGATGCCGCAAAGTAGAATCCATTTCCTCTGTTACCTGCGCAATCTCTGCTTCTGTATATTCTGCAGTTTTCTGTGTCTGCTCCAGATACTCTAACTCCTGAGCCGCTCTGACTGCATCCTGCATCTCCTGACCAAATACTCTTGTCTCCTCTGCGGCTTCTTCTGTTTGTTCTTCTGTTGTTTGTTCTTCTGTAGCTGTCACTTCTGCAATGGCTGCTTCCAGTGCCTGTGACAGATCAATCGTCTCTCCCGTCTCTTCAGAAGCCGGTTCTTCCTGTTCTTCTACTTCTTCTGGTCTTTCTTCCGGTTCAACTACTTCTTCTGGCTCTTCTTCCGGAAGAATCGTCTCTTCCTCTTCCGGAAGAATTACTTCTGTTTTTTTCTCTTCCGGTTCTTCTGCATCTGGAACAACTGCTTCCTCTGACACTTCTGCCACGGACTGAGCCATTTCATCTGCTGCCTGTGAAAGAAGTTCCTCAAAATCCGGTTCCGGAAAATCTGGTATCTCTTCTTCTGCTGCTTTCTGTTCCCGTTTCCGTTTTTCTTCTTCAATCTCTTTTCTCAGATTTTCCGGCATTTTAATTTCAGGTGCAGGTGTAAAAACAGATTTTCCACTTCCCGGTGTTTTTATAAAGTTTGGCATTTCCATAGCCTTTGGCGCATCCATGGTTCCGGGAGTTGATTTTTTCACTTCTGTATTGGGAATTACTTCTCTTTTTAATGTATCTGCATTTTGCAGAAGTTTCGCTGCTGCCGCCGAAGCAGCACTGAGATTTGCCGCTGTTCTTGCAAGTCTTACAGGAGCCGGCTCCACCTGTGTACTCTTATACTTTTCTTCCTGACTCGGAGTAAGAGGCTCATATTTCATCTTCAGTTCCATGGCTTTTGTCACATACTTGCCTTCACTGAACCAGAGAATCAGATCATCACACTCTTCCACACATTTTTTCTTCATTCCGGCTTTTGCATAAAGTCTTGCCAGCTCATATGCCCAGCGTTCCGTATATTCTTTGCTCTTATATTCTTCCAGAATTGCGATCTGCTCCTCTACAGGAGATTTTCTTCCCCTGCAGATTTTATACTTCAAAATATAACGGCTGTTATCATTGGGACAAATTTCCACAAATCGATTATAATAATTTACTGCATCTTCGTATTCACCCATTTTAACAGACACTTCCACCAGACGATACAATACGGTCTTTCCGATTGGAGCTCTCTGATGGGCCAGTAAAAGCAGCTTGCGACTGTCCTCATATCGTTTATTTGCCTCATAGATTTCTCCTACCATACAAAGAGTTCTTGCACTTCTGACTCTGCGCCATTCAATGGTGTCTACAATTTTTAAAGCACCTTTGTAATCCTGCCGGTCTACCAGAGCATTGATTTCATCCAGCCTGGCACGATATTCGTTCTTATCCAATGTTTTCACCTCTGTTTGTTTATACTAGTTCTTACGGTAAGGTATACTTCCCCATAATTATTTTCAGTGTACCATACACACCCATGGATGTCAAAGTGTTTCCCGTTTGCCTGCAAGCAAACCGGACAATTGATATTGTTATAAAAACAGGTGAAATTGTCATAGAAATCTTGATTTGCAGATGCTATACTTGTCCCTGGTAAAAGAAATCATCCACAGAAAAATAAAGGAGTTTGTTATGACAAAAAGAAAAATCTTAATGGCCATTATCGGTATCTTCCTCACCTCTATATCCGTGGCATTCAGTAAATTGTCTGGTTTCGGTGTGGATCCTTTCAGCGTTCTTATGTTTGGTCTCGGTAAAACAATTGGCTTATCTTACCAGCCTACATTTATTATATCCTGTTCCATATTAACAATCATTGCACTGATATTAAAAAAATCCCTTCTTGGATGTGCGACTGTGATCAGTCTCTTTTTCAGCGGTGCAGCGGTTGATATGGCAACCGCCGTTCTTGGCAAGACTTTTGGAAACCCGGATTTTATTACAAGAGTGACTTTCTTAATCATCAGCCTTGTCCTCGTTTCCATTGCCTCTGCACTTTATTATTCCGCAAATTTAGGTGTATCTCCTTACGATGCACAGGCTCTGATCCTTTCCGATAAAACACCGGTACCTTTCCGATTTTGCAGAATCGGTACCGATCTGGTCTGTATCGCAGTCGGATTCTTTCTTGGCGGAGACCTGGGTGTAGGTACCATTTGTGTTGCTTTCTGCATGGGACCTGCAATTCAGTTCTGCAGAGAACGTATCACAGATCCTCTGGCAAATGGAACTTTATTCCATTCACATCACAAGGATAATCAGAATTTCCTCAATCCGGGAAATCTGTTTGGATTAAAACGAATCTGATGCACAACAAAAAAAATCCTGTTCCGGCTTCTCCCCCGGAACAGGATTTTTTATTATTCTCCGCCAAGACCCAACTCTTTTATGTGTGACCAGGCTTCCTCATCAAATTTTCTGTCTTTATAATAATATTTGCGATCTTCCTCTGTAATCTTACGAATTACTTTACAAGGATTTCCGGCAGCTATAGACCAGTCCGGAATATCCTTTGTCACAACACTTCCGGCACCGATTACTACATTATCCCCAAACTGTATTGAGCTTCTGTTATTGTTCATATTCTTTTCTCCTCTTCTTCATTGAGTAATATTTTTTACCCAGTTATATTTTTTATAATGTATATAAATAGCCGGAAGTTTTGTAATTTCATCCAGATTCAGAAGAAAATAAACTACCATAACCGGCCACTTAAACACAAATGCAGCCAATACCCCCATCGGGACAATTACCAGCCACATATTGATAGCGTCACAAATCAACCCAATCTTGTATCTCCTCCTGCACAGAAAATTCCTCCTATGGTAACGCTGCTGGCTGATTTTCCTATCATATAATAAGAACAGATATACATCATCTCTTTCAGATATTCCTTCGCCTGAACAGATAATGTACCGGCGACTGTAAGAACCAGCGGACTGCTGAGCAAGATTAATACTCCGGAATGATTCCTATTATTATAGAAATATGACACAACTTATCCCCATATTTTCGCGCCAGTTCCAAACAAAATAGAAATTCCCACTGATTTCCGAAATTCCTGCGCAACTGACCGGGCGTAATATTGCCTCTTGACAATCTTTCAATCTACATTATAATAATGATATGTCTTTTGTATTTTATCAGGCAATGGGAGGGGGAGCGCCCTAACATTGTATACAGAAGATTTTGCGATGGGAGTCCGTGTTTCGGATTGAGAGGATGCAAGAAGCATCGACCGACAAATACAAGCTGTCAGACGGCCTGCCATTGCTATGTCCAAATTTCATCTTTTGACAAGTAAGGAGCGTGCCGTTGGTACGTTTTTTTATTTTTAAAGTTTTATCCGTACCTTCTGAAAACAGCAGAAAAGAGGAGTATTTATGAACAAAAACAAAAACTTGACCAAAATGGTTTTTCTTGCCATGATGGTGGCTCTTGGTGTCGTAATCTCACCAATTCTTCGTGTAGAAGGTATGTGCCCTATGGCACACTTCATTAATGTTACCTGTGCTGTCCTTCTGGGACCCTGGTATGCTCTTGTCTGTGCACTGGCAATCGGCATTATCCGTATGGCATTTATGGGCATCCCGCCTCTTGCACTGACTGGTGCAATCTTCGGTGCCTTTCTGTCCGGTATGCTTTATCGCCTTTCAAAAGGGAAGCTGGTCTGCGCATTCATTGGTGAAGTAATCGGAACCGGTATCATCGGTGCGATCCTGTCCTATCCGGTCATGACTTTTCTCTGGGGCAGAACTGGTCTCACCTGGTTCTTCTATGTACCTTCCTTCATTGCAGGCACTCTGATCGGAGGAAGTCTGGGCTTCATTTTCCTAAAGCATCTGCAGAAAGCAAAACTTTTATCTACCTTTCAGAAAGCTCTTGGTTCTCAGGTTTACGAAGGCGGCGATACCGTACTCAATGATGCACTTGGAATTGCCTTTCTCGGCTTCATCGGTTATCTTGCAACGCTCATTGCAGTACGCCTGTTTGTAACATCACCGGGACCTGCAGCAAACAGCCTGAAATATCTGGTTTTTGCAGCATTTGTAGTCGGTGCTTTTATCTACTGGATGATCAAAAAACCAAAAACCGTTTCTGAAACAGTATAAAAAATACCTGCTCGAAAATACTTCGGGCAGGTATTTTTTATTTTTTCTTATTGATGGATATATCCCAGCACCTCTTCTTCATTAAAACAATCTGTTTCAATAAAATCATTCAGTTCATAAACCACATGACTGATTACATATTCCCCATCATTTATAAATACTTCTATCAGATTTTGATCTACAAAAATATCCAGACTGCAACTTCCTGGCACCGCAGGGCTTTTTCCAGTCAAAGGATATCCTGCCACGCTGGAAAATACTACACTTCTGTCTGTAAACACGGACTTACCTTCCATCCAGATCTGATAACCTCCGATATTGATTCTTTTTCCTTCTTTCATTTTGACTTTCAGACAAAATGGTTTCGAAAAATTCAATTCATCCAGGTTCTTTATTTTTGTATTAAAATACTTTTTCACTTCCGGATGTACTCGGAAATACACATGTCCATCTTTTACATCCAATACTCTTGGCTGACACATGATCCCATTCCACTCCCTGTCCTTTTCTTCTTTTACTGACTTAGGCATCCGCATCCATGCAATCATGACTCTTCTTCCATCTTTGTCAAGATTTGTCTGAGGTGCGTAAAGATCAAATCCATAATCGATATATTGATAATCTTTCTTAAATGTTACTGCACAATCTTTTGAATTAAAATCAATAAGTCCGCAGACTGAATGATTTTCGTATCCTTCTTTTGCCTGACCGATTCCCATAAAAGATCCGACAAATACATCTGCTCCATTGATCTGAAAAATATCCGGACATTCAACAATTCTTCCAAATTTTTTGTCTGTTGTCTGACTCACAAAGTTCCAGTTCTTTCCATCTGAGCTGGTATAAAATACGATTCTTCCCGCCTCTTCTTTGTATGTACTGCCAAGCACCATATAATAGGTCTCCCCCTCTTTCCATACTTTCGGATCTCTCGTATGTATTGGATGAGCCTGATTATCATCTTTATTAACAGGAATAATCTGTTTCTTTTCTTTCCAGTTATCAAAATGATATCCATCCTCCGATATGATCATTGCCTGGCTGGTCTCGAACTGATCATTTATTGCCATGTGAATATTTTCTCTGTCTTTCTCCAAATATTTTACTGCTGAATAGTACAGATACAGTTTTCCATCCACTTCAAGTGCACTACCGGAAAAAACACCATTCTGATCATACTCCTTTGTAGGAAACAAAGCCACTGCCTGGTGCTCCCAGTGAATCAAATCGTCACTCACCGCATGTCCCCAGTGCATCGTTCCCCAAACGGGAGCATATGGAAAATGCTGATAAAACAAATGATATTTTCCTTTGTAGTAAATGAAACCATTCGGATCGTTTATCCAGTTTCCCGGAGCTTTCAGATGCAATTCATTTTTTTCCATAAACGATTTTACTCCTTTTATTGTTATTATTTTACAGCACCTGCAACTACGCCGCCGATAATCTGTTTCTGAAGTACAATATAAAGAATCAAAATCGGAATAACACAAAGAAGTAATCCTGCCATAATTGTTCCATAATCTGCAGAATAAGTTCCGTAGAAGCTGTAAGTGGACAACGGCAATGTCAGAAGTTTTTTGTCTGTCAAAACCAGTGACGGAAGCAGGAAGTCATTCCAAAATGCCATAGAGTTCAAAATTACCATAGTAGAAATAACAGGTTTCAGCAGAGGCATTACAATTTTAAAGAATGTCTGTCCATGCGTACAGCCGTCAATATAAGCAGCTTCCTCAAGTGCCATGGGAACATTTTCCTTGATAAATCCATGAAACATAAATACGGACATGGACATGGAAAATCCTGTATGCATAAAAATAAGTGTAACTCTATGATTCAGAATATTTAACGTACCACCATAAATACTTACCAGAGGAATCATAATTGCCTGAAATGGAATAATCATAGATGCTACCATCAGAGCAAATGTGATTTTTGAAATCTGGTTATTATTTCTCACAATATAGTATGCCAGCATCGTTGCAAGTATGGTAACCAAAATGGTTGCTGATACAGTGATAACCAGAGAATTGCCAAATGCACTGGGAAAGTCCATCTGAGTAAATGCTTTTACAAAATTATCAAAAGACAGACCCTTAATTGTAAACAACCAGGAAAATGGGCTCTTGATAATGTCTCTCTTCTGTTTTAAAGAATTGATTACCACCATTAAAAACGGAAACATATAAGCTGCAAAAATAACAACCAGGCCAAACATGGTCACAAAATTTACGGCTCTTCTTTTACTTCCTCCGATTTTCTCCTGTTTCATTATGCTTCCACCTCCCGTTTTTTCGTCATATATACCTGAAGTCCACTGATACATGCTACAATGATAAATAAAATCAATGCCTCTGCCTGACCTACACCAAACTGTCTTGACGTAAATGCTTTTTCATACACATGCATAGCCGCCATTTCTGTAGTTCCATAAGGTGCTCCTGCAGTCAGCGACAAGTTAACATCATAAACCATAAATGCACGAGACAAGGTCAGAAACAGACAAATGGTAATAGATGACATCATTAACGGCATAATAATATTTTTCAGTTTTGCAAATCCTGAAGCTCCATCAATGGAAGCTGCCTCCATTACATCTTCACTTAATCCCATAAATCCTGCTACATAAATAAGAATCATATATCCGGAAAGCTGCCATACAGAAACCAGAACCAGAGCAGCAAATGCCTTATTTGGTTCTGACAGCCAGGATACTTCAAAAAGTTTCCAGCCGGTAGACTCTCCAATATTAACAAATACTCTGGAAAATACAAATTGCCAAATATACCCAAGGACAATTCCTCCAATCAAATTCGGAGTAAAAAATCCAGCACGGAAAAAATTCTGTCCTTTGATTCCTCTTGTGAGTAAATATGCAATAGCAAATGCCAAAACATTTACAAAAACTACAACAGCAATTACATATTTAAAAGTAAGTAAGAGAGACATCCAGAACTGCGTGTCTTTCACAACACCTGCAAAATTTTTCAGTCCTACAAAATTTTTTACATTTGACACACCGTTCCAATCGGTCAGTGTAAGATAAACACCATATAGAAACGGAAGAATCACAACTGCAAGAAAACAAAACAAACCTGGTAATGCAAACATGCAGAAATCTTTTCCTTTACTGCTTGACTTCATATCTCTGCCTCCTATTCCTGTTCAGACCAATATTTTTGAATGGTTGTAATCAGTTCCTCTCTGTCACTTCTTCCAGCAAGATATTTCTGCATAGCAGCTCCAAGGACTGACCAGTGATCATTTGGTACAATTGCGGCCGCATTAAATGCTTTACCTTCCTGAACCTTTTCATAAATATCACGACTCAGTGGATCGGAAGGTTCATATGGATTATTTACAAACGGCGGAATCAGATTGCATGTCTTCACCAACATCTGCTGTCCGATTTCACTGTACACGATCCAATTAAGAAATTCTTTTGCTGCGGCCTTCTCATTTTCTGATGCCATCTGCCCATCCATCATAATCTGTTTAGAAGGAGATCCCTGAATCTGACTGTTAAAAAAATCTTCCGGATTATCACTCATAAAATATGGGAGAAATCCATATTCATCCTCATTATCAGCACCGGCCTCAGAAAGATTTGGCCAAGCCCAGTTTCCATTGAACCAGAAAGCAGTTTTTCCATCTGCCAAATCAATTGCCATTTCATCATAATCGGCTCCCAACGGATCGCCTTTTGCCACATTATATTCTTTCAGCACATCGAACATATCCAAAAATTCATTCATACGCTGATAGGTTTGTAAGTCCAAATTGCCCGCTTTGATTTCTTCAATGATTTCCTGTGCACCCACAGAAGTACCATCATAAGTCTCATAGATATATTGCAGATGATGAGCTCCCAAAGACCAGTCTTCCTTTGCCAGAGATACCGGTTTTTCAATCCCTGCTTCCACCAGTTTGTCCAGCAGAGCTTTAAATTCATCCAAAGTAGTAATTGCTTCCGGAACAAATTCTTCTCCCAAAGCATCTTCTATCACTTTTTTATTATAAATCAATCCTCTTCCCTCAATACATAAAGGAAAACTGTACACCTTGCCGTCTATTTTCGTCAGATATTCCTCTGCTTCTTCTGTCCAGGTTTCCGATGTAAGATCCTCTCCTTTCTCTTCTGCCAGAGCAATTACATCGGTAGTATCCAGAATCGATAATGTAGGCGGATTTCCCGAATTATAAAGGCTTACCACTTTTGTATATGGAGAATCTCCGTCTGTCACAGGCATAACCTCCACATGCACACCTGATTTTTCCTCAAAAATATCTCCCATCTTTTCTAAAGCTACCTGAATCTCTGCTTTTGAATTCAAAAGTGTAATCTTGGTGCCATTCAAAGATGAATCATAAGAAAAAGTGTCAACAGAAGTATCGATCGGTTCTTCCTTCACTTCTTCATTTGGATCATCCGGATCACTTGCAAATCCGAATCTGCATCCTGTAAGCATAGTGGTCATCAGCACAACGGAAAGACCAGATGCTGCCAGTTTTGCTACATTCCTTTTCATAATGCCTTCCTCCTTTTATTTAAATATGCAAACCGGTAAAGTAATCGGTTAAGTAACCGGTTACTTTCAAAATCATATTAACATGCTTTCTAAAATTCGTCAATCCCTTTTTTAAAACCGGTTACTTAACCGATTACTCTTGCCGTTATTACTTATTTTTGTTATACTAAATAAAGAAACTGTTTCTATACACTGGGAATTTTCACACACTTTATAAGGAGAAATCATGGGAAATAAAAAAAATGTAACCTTCAGTGATATCGCTAAATATACAAACTTTTCCAAAACAACCATTTCCCGTTATTTTAATAATCCGGATTCTCTGACCCTGGAAAATCAGCAGATTATTTCCGATGCACTGGTTAAGTTAAATTATAAAGAAAATAAAGTTGCCCGTATCCTGGCTAACGGAAAAACAGAATTTGTAGGAGTAATTGTACCGGATTTATACCATCACTATTACTCTGAAATATTGAATCAGATTTTGTCTACCTATGAGAAATATGGCTATAAATTTCTGGTTTTTATCGGAAATGAAAATGAAGAGATAGAACGCCGTTATATTCAGGAACTGATGGCCTATAAAATAGAAGGTCTGATCATTCTCAGCCATACCATTCCATCTAAAGAGCTTGCAGATCTTCAGATTCCTGTTGTGACAATTGAGAGAGAAGACCACTATGTATCCAGCGTGAACACAGACAACTATATGGGTGGATATCAGGCTACCAGTTTGCTTGCCCGTCACAACTGTGATGTATTGATTCATATTAATTCTCCCACATTAGAATCCATTCCTTCTTATGGACGTATTCGGGGATTTCTTGATTTTTGTCAGGAAAAAGATCTGAAACATCAGATTTTTATCCGGGAGATGGGACACAATTATGAAAGTACACATAAAGTATTGGTTTCTATCGTAGAAGAATTAGAACAAAATTATCATGGAATGAAAAAAGGAATTTTTATTTCTAATGATACCCATGCAAATGTTCTGCTGAATATCCTCATTCGCAAATACAGTACCTTACCTCACGATTATCTGATTATCGGCTTTGATAATTCTCCGGTTTCCAGAGAATCCATCATCCCAATCAGTACCATTGGACAGCAAATTGATCTGATTGCACAGGAAGCAGTCCGTATTCTTGTAGAACAGATGAATGAACGCAAAAAAAGAAAACCGGTTCTTCCTGACAAACCGATTCATAAAGTGATTCCTCCTATTCTGATTCGTCGCGAAACGACAGAAGGACATACTTTTTAAATACCAATCAATAAATAAACCCGATCGAATGTTTTTTCTACTTTCGATCGGGTTTTAATGAATTTCCTGTAATTTCATTGTCTACACCTTCAACTTTCTTAGATTATGAATGTTAAATTAAGTTTTTGTTGGACCGTACCTCCTGTTTTATATTTTATTCTCTGAAACTACCCGCTATGGATCTCTCCCTTTCATTTTAATCATCTCCCCTGATTCCCATTACGATTTTCAGTTTCTATATGATTAACTCTTTCAGAGATTTTTCTTTGGATCAAAATTACTTATTCCATGGGTTTTTACCTCTTTCGTAAAATTCAAATGGATAAAATTATTTATGCCATTGGACCATCCTCCTGCAATCTAATACTCGAACTTTCTAACTCTTTTTATACTTTCATTTGTGTATCGGAATAAACTTCCTCTGTTTGCGTTAGGTTCTTTCTTTTTTCTTTTGTTGAGTTTATAATACATCAAATCACTTGTTTTGTCAATAGTTATTTTTAAATTTATTTGTTTTAATTTAATTTTCAGAATATTCTACTTTTATCAGTTTACTCGTCTTCTCGACCTTGAAGCATACTCAGATACGAGTTTCTTACCGTATCTTTTAAAGTGTATCCAAGTTTATGCAAAACTTCCTCTATTTGCTGCAAAGCCTCTTTCCTGTCTTCCTTCTCTGGAATTACAACTTCCAGTTCCAGAAAATTTCCCAGATTTTCCACCTGATCCATACAGGCTGTAATCCGTCTCAGCACATATTCCTGCCGTTTTTTTATGACTGCGGGAGAAACTTTATAAAAGCCAAGTGCTTCAAAAATACCGGCACAAATTTCTCCGTCAGAAACTCCGGTCTCCAGTTCTTTTCTCGTCATGGAAACCGGATCGATTTTCTTTCCTTTATAGGTAATAACTGCCTGTGATTTCCCTGTGAGAAGATTCTGAACCTTCCGAACCCGAAGAGCCTCCCCCTGTTTTCTGATCTGCCCGGAAGCATTATCAAAATAGACATCCTCCTCACAGATCAGATCAGCCTTTACAAATCCCATCTCCTGCAGTTTGGCACTTACTTCTTCTTTATTTTTTATGGGCAATTTAATTTCTACTTCAATCATAACCACATCATCTTTGTAAAATCAGACAAATTTTACTGCCGTTCCATAAGCAATCACCTCAGCCGCTCCCTGCATCACTGCGGATGACGAATAACGAATATTCACAATCGCATCTGCACCCAGTTCTTCTGCCTCTGCTACCATTCGCTTGGTTGCCAGAGCCCTTGCTTCATTCATCATCTCATTGTAGGCTTTTAATTCCCCACCCACAAGAGTTTTTAATCCCTGCGTAATATCCTTTCCCAGGTTCTTTGACTGAATGGTACTTCCCTTTACCAGTCCTAACATTTCCAGTTCTTTTCCACTAATATAATCAGTATTTACCAAGATCATCTTCTTCACCGCTCCTTATCTCTTTTATTCTTTCTATGCATACATAGATCATTGCTGCTGCCAAAGCCAAAGGAATTACTCCAAGAAGGAATTTCCATACACCATCCAGCAAAGAAATCAAAATTCCAAAATAGAATATGTAATACAGAATAATGAATCCTGTAATCACAATTGGTGCAATCATTTTCTTTTTGTGTTCTTCCATGACTCTCTATCCTCTTTCCTTCAAAATAATGATTTATGATAATTGAATTATAACACAGAAAACTTTGTGCAGCAATTTTTTAAAGTATCGCATTGCGATATTTTATTTCCCAAAATATCTCTAAACTCCATTGCCATCTATCTTTCTCCCTTTTATAATAAACTCATAAAATAGAATCGGAAAGGAGTTCTGTCCATGTTAAATCTATCTGAAAATCTGATCCGTTTTCGAAAAGAACGGAAATTAACACAGTCTGATGTAGCCCAGCATCTGGGTATTACAAAAGCTTCTGTTTCCAAATGGGAAACCGGACAGACTATGCCGGATGTGGCATTGCTTCCTCTGATTGCATCCTTTTATGGAGTCACACTGGATGAACTCATGGGCTATGAACCCATGCTGACCAATCAACAAATTCAGGCAATCTACGAAAGATTTACCAGTCGTTTTGCATCCGAATCTTTTGATTCCATTTTTACAGATATCCAGATAGAAATACGACGGTATTATTCCTGCTGTCCTTTTCTTTACCAAATGGCAGTATTGCTTTTGAACCACTGCAATCCAAAAATTATAACAAAAGAGGAGCCGGACAAGATCAGCCGTATCCAAAAATTTATCGTTTCTCTCTGCATGGAAGTGGAGAAAAAAAGCAACGATCCTGTTTTACGGGAAAATGCCTGTTCCATTCGCATGATGACCTCTCTCCAAGCCGGCAATTATGAAGCTGTCATTGACGGACTCTCGGATCTCCTTCTCCCGGATCGCGTCGGTGGTCAGGAAGCTCTGCTTGTAACTGCATATATGGCAAAGGGAGAAACAGAAAAAGCGGATCAGGCAGCGCAGATTATCCTTTACCGACATCTGCTTCTCCTGATTCAGCAAAGTATGCAGCGAATGATTCTCCATACCCATAATCCCAAGCAGCTAAAGAAAATCATTCACAGAACCGATATCCTGATAGAAACTTATCATCTGATGCATCTGCATCCAAATACAGCAGCCGGTTACTATTACCACTCTGCAATCTGTATGTCTGGACTGATTTCTGATTTTTCTGAAGAAGAGATTCTATCCCGCATAGAAAAGTACTGTCGTGCAGTAATACTTCTCTTCCGCGATAATATACAAATCCACGGAGATGAGTACTTTCCCTATATCACCGAATGGTTCTCAAACAATGTACTTGGAAACGTATCTGTAAGACACAAAAAAGAGGTTATGGAAAGTGCTCTGGAAGCCTTTGACCACCCGGTTTTGCAAAATCTGAACCTGGAAAAACTCCGGGAAATGAAAACAACTCTTATAAAGGAGTGTGAATTTTATGTCAGAACTTAATGCAATCAAATTTTCAGACAGCAACTTGATCTGGATGGGAATCACCTGTATTCTGCTGTTTTTTCTGCCTCTGCTCTATGTATTTATCTGGCGATACAAATGTCAAAAAAGAGCACGATTCAAAGCTCTTTTCATAGGAGCAGCAGGTTTTCTTATTTCTGCACGCGTACTGGAACTTGGCATACATGTTTTCTGTATTCTCCTGGATAATCCCGTTTCCCGTTTTATCAACGGACACACAGCTGCTTATGTGATTTACGGAATCTGTATGGCAGGTATCTTTGAAGAATGCGGCAGATATATGATTCTCCGTTATCTTGTAAAAAAAGAAAACACGCGTGAAAATGCAGTGATGTACGGAATCGGACACGGCGGCATTGAGGTCTGGACGATCTCGCTGGTATCTGTTCTTACCTTTCTTGCAATTGCTGTTACTTTTCGCACCTATCCACTCCAGGAAGCCATGAATCTTCTGCAGATCAGCGATGCAAATGTCACAGCTGCCCTTCCCGCAATACAGATGGCTGCTTCTTTTGGCGCAGGCAGTGCTCTCGTAATGGTTTTGGAACGAATTTTCTGTATGTTTATTCATATTGCTCTGACAGTAATTGTTTACCATGGAGTTCAACTCCGAACTCCAAAATATCTGCTGCTTGCAGTCTTTCTGCATATGATGGTGGATCTGATTCCGGCAATCTCACAAAAACTCACACTATCCTCTGTAATCATAGAGGGCTGGCTGTTCCTATGGACGATTCTGTTATGTAAAATTGCCCGAAAGCTCTACCACTAATATACACACAGATTTTTCTCAGAAAAAGGGACAGCTTTGCTTCTCCCGCAAAGCTGTCCCTTGCTCTTTTTGTAAACTTTATAATTGCAGAAATTTGTATAATTCCCTATGTGGCTTTTCCGGATTTTTTTCAAATAAATCTATAGCACCAAAGTCTCCGCTTCGGTCGGAAAAGGCCGGAAACAGAAAACCACACTCCGGTTCTCCCATTTCATACTCCCCTTTTAAAGTACTTATAATACCTACCAGGAAAGAATAAACTTCTTCTGATTCCCATTGTGCTGCCTTGTCTGATCCTTTTCTTGGAACATCATAAGTTCCGTAAAAAAGATAAAATCCAAAATCATTTTTCCAACGCAGGCGTTCTCCAAGAATCTCGTATAATGTATCTAACATGCCATCATTTTTCAATTCACATTCGCGAAGTGCCATCAGAATCTGCCAGAGACCTCCCGGTATTCTGGCTTCTTTGGGGAATTCATATTCCTTCAACTGTCGATTCGTATCAGAAAATGGAACTGCTTTTGCAAGCTTCAGATTTTTTTCCTGCTCCGCCTCTGACAACTTCAGAAAATGAATATTAAACGTTCCATCCACGTATCCTTCTCTGTCAAAATAAGCACCTGCCACTCTGGAAAAGCAATGCCTGCTCCGAGTCATCCGTCGGGTAAGCTCCAACATATCCTCTCTGTTTATATTTCGTCTCTTCATCTTTCCAGATTCCATCCCCAATCTCCATGATAAATCATTTGCCTGGTCATGCCACCATCAATGCATATATTTTCACCGGTGATAAACCCCGCCTTTTCGGAACACAGAAACAGAACCATATGTGCAACATCCATGGGATTTCCTACTCGTCCTGCCGGCTGCTGCAGTGCATCGGGTCCTTCATACACGGTAAAATCCGTATCGATCCATCCCGGCGATATGGAATTCACTCTTGCTTTTCCTGCCAGACTGACCGCCAGTGCATGTGTCAGTGCGGCAATTCCTCCCTTTGCTGCTGTATAACTTTCTGTCTGCGGCTGACTCATACGATCTCTGGAGGAAGAAATATTGATAATAGAAGCACCTTTTGCCAGATGATTTTGAAACAATTTCGTCAGATAAAAAGGTGCTGTCACACCAACTGCAAGCGCATTTTGGAACTCTTCATAAGAACATTCTTCCAGCCCCTTCATAAGAGGCAATGCATTATGAATCAATATATCCACATGACCATATTGCTGCAAAACATACGCTGCAAAATCTTCCAGGGTTTCCTTCTTACTGATGTCTCCCACATAATGTTCTCCATCTGCCTTATCAATCACAATTACCTTTGCACCTTCTCTGAAAAAGGATTCTGCAATGGCCTTGCCGATTCCATGGGCTCCACCGGTTATGACAACTACCTTGTTTTCATATTCTCTCCCCATACACTTCTCCACTCCATATTACTTTACGCTTCATCAAACAGCATTCTGCTTTAATTCTCTTTTTTTCCAGCTGACAAATCCGTACATATCATTAAAAAAGAAAATCAGAAAATTGACCACTACCGGAATATACACCGGATTTTCCAGTGAAGCCAGCACCCAAAGTACGATCAGGACAAGATCATTCGATGCATATCCCAATGCATAAAAAGAAGAACGCAGCATAGTGAGTGCTGCCGCCAGAAAACTGGTTGCAACAGAGACCGTACTTAATACAAGATTCGGTGTATTCAAAAATTCTAAAATATAATAAAATACACCGGTAACGATCACACAGGAAAGAATCAATATCACAACATGCTTTCTGTTCAATTTCTGAATTGCAACTTCGTTCTCATTTTCCTCCGACGGATTTCTGATCCATGTAATTGTTGACCAGATTGCCATTGGCATACACATCCCCATATAAGTAATCATCTCTCCCCAATATCGGAATTGCCAGGAAATGATTCCATAAAGAATACTGAATACGATAATCAAAATCTGTGCCCATACATTTCCTTTTGCTGCCAGTATCAGAGAAGTGACACCAGTCAGTGCTGCAACAAGTGTCAATAAATCAAAATCACCCGAAAGAATATTGGATGCGATCACAACTATCAATGAGACAATCCAAATGCTCCACTCTTTTTTTGTTAAACACCGAAACGGATTCTTTAAAATTTTTTTCATGCTTTTCCTATTCTTCTTCCGGCCATATAAAATTACAATTCCCTGCTTCCAGTCCATCAATCAGAATATTTTGTCCGGAGCAAAAACGATTTTTGACAGCCATGAAATAAATCCATTCTGCAGCCTCTTCCACTGTCATCCATCGCTTCAATGGTGTCAGTTCCATAATTTCCTTCCACAATTTCGGATCCTCCATGACCGGCTGATTCAGTTCTGTCATAACTCCGCCAAAATCCAGACTGTTACAGGTCGCCTGATATTTTGCGATTCTCATAGCCACATTTTTTGTATAGGCAAGAACGCCTCCTTTGCTGGCTGCATATTCCGGAAATTCCGATCCTGTATGCCCGCTTGCTGAACCAATCATGATAATCGACCGAATTTGGGGCTGGATTCCATAATGCTCTGTAATGGATATCGTTCCCTTTAAATTCACATCAATATCATTTTGATTCTGGACACCGGCATTGTTTATGATCACATGAATATCCGGAAGCCTTGGATAAGTCTCCTTCTCTGTGATATCCAGACAATAATGCATATAATTTTTATGTTTGATCGCAGAATCTTTTTTATCAAAACCATACACGGTATGGCCCTCTCTCAAAAAGTATTCTGCCGTTCCCTTCCCAATCCCAGAACTGGTACCGGTAATTAATACATCCATTCGCGAAATTTCTCTCCTATCGTCTTTTGCAGTGTTGTTATCAAAACTGCAACTACATACAAACAGATCACTCTGTCAATATAATCCGTAATAAACTGGACTACAAAACAACTTCCTACCATTCCAAGAGGTGTCTTGGCAAGCAGCTGGACAATAATGGAGGAGCCGGAAGATGTGATTCCTCCAAACAGAAAAGCAGTGATACAAGAACTTACAATCGTTGATGGAATTGTTATCACAACAGCAGCTAAAAGAATCCACCATTTCTTTGGATGGTATTTCTTATATACAAGTCCAGTTACACAACCAAGTATAATGCCAACCGGTGCATAATACAAGGAGTAAATATCAATCGTCATTCCCATAAGTAATCCACTGACTACATTTGGAATCATTCCATAGAGTGGTCCAAAAACAGCTGCAATAAATACGGTTCCAATACTGTCCAAATAAATGGGAAGTTTCAGTAATAATGCGATCTGACCTCCGACTAAGTTAATACAAATTGCTAAAGCGATCATACAGATTCTATGTGTTAATGTTTTTCCATTTTTCATAATTCTCACAATGCCTCCTATCATAAATCCTGTAAAATATCGAGTTTCTCCGGTTCCATATCAAGCAATCTTGAAAGAAACATTCTAAAAAAACGAAGCGTATCCACTTCTGTCAGAACTTTTGCATTCGGTTCTTTTCTATAGAAGTCCATTGCGTCTACTACCGTTTGCCCAATGGAAATTCCCTGTGTTTCAATCTGAACAAAGGAATCAAATCCTTCACAAACATTTCGATCTATAAAATAAGCTACTGCGAGTGGATCATTGATTACACAACCTATAATATGTTCCCATTCCCAATGAAAATCAAAATAAAATTTTGTAATTTTCTTAATAAACTCTCCTGTTTCCGGATTCAATCGGCAAATATATTCCAGAATCGTTGGTGTAAGAACAATTTTTCTTGTTACATCCAGACCTATCATATGAATGCACTTGCCTTCTTTTTGCATTTCTTCATAAACCACTGCTGCTGCATCCGGATCACACCAGTAGTTATATTCTGCTACAGGAGAACAGTTTCCATGACTTTTAAAAGTTCCCCCCATAGATACCAGTTCCTGAATGTTTGAAAATGCATCTCTGTCTTTTTCTATTAATGCAGCAAGATTCGTCATAGGGCCTAAAGCAATTACTGAAACTTTTTCCTTCTTCAATACCGATGCCAGAAAATCAACAGCCCCCATCTTCTGTTCATAGCCATCGACTTTCGGCAAAAAACTTTCTCCAAGTCCATCTTCCCCATGAGTATCGAGGGCATTCACATAATCCCGCTGGATGGGTTGGCTCTCACCAACAAAGACCGGTACATCTAACCTGTTCATTTGTTTTAAAACCTTTTTAGCATTCTCAAATCCCATCTCAACCGGTGCATTTCCGCACACAATCGTAATTGCGAGTACTTCAAGCTCTTTTGATTTCAGTGCAAGCATAATTGCCAGACTGTCATCAATTCCGGGATCGCAATCAATAATGACTTTTGTTTTGTCCATTTTTATTTTTTTCCTTTCTGAAATTTCCAAAGGCAAAAAAATAGCTTTTGTTTATGGAACCTCCATAAACAAAAGCATCAACAAACAGACTACCGACGTAGCCTGAAGATGTAAAAATTGTTTTGCCTAGTTTTTTATACTGGGAGGTTTTCGAACCAGTTTCGCCAAATATTCTATCACGATTCCTTTTCCATCGCAATGGTTTATTTTGCTTCGATTTTTAATCGCTCTGTCAGCTTCGTATTTCGTTCCGTAGTGGTTTCATTTTTTATGGCATAACTACAATCGGATGCTCCATAATATCCCTCTTTACGATTATTTACAAAATCCGGCCCGGAACGTCAATACTGCACTGACATCCCGGGCCGAATCTGTTTCGCGTTCACATATTATTTTTCCTGTTTTACTTCACTTCAACCAGTTCAATCTTGAAATTCAACTCTTTTCCCGCCATCTCATGATTTGCATCAAAAGTAATGGTCGTTTCATCTTTTCCTACTACTTTAACCGGGAACGGCTGACCAAACTGATTGGACAGGTACACCTGCTGGCCAACTGTAAGATCCTCAGAACCTGGAAGCTGTGCAATCTCAACTGTAAAAATTGCATTCGGATCCGGCATTCCATAAGCCTCTTCCGGCATCAAATGAATCTCTACTATCTGGCCTACTTCCATATCTGCTACTGCTGCATCAAATCCTCGGATCATCTGGCCTGCACCACAGATAAATTCCAACGGTTCTCCACGATCATAAGAGGAATCAAACTGTGTTCCATCGTTAAAAGTACCTTTGTAATGCGTACGGCATGTTTTGCCTACATTGCGTCCTGTCAATGTACTGTGAGAACCACAGCTTCCACAACTTCCTCCACAGGAATGTCCGTCTTCATGACCTCCGCAGGAGTGTCCATCTTCATGATGATGATTGCAGTTTGCCCCAGATGATACCAGTTCTCCTCTCAGATAAGTTTCTACTGCCTCATCTGCATCGCCGGAAGCACCCGCATATAATTCAATTCCTGCTTCCTGTAATGCAGCCTGTGCACCACCGCCGATTCCTCCGCAGATTAATACGTCTACATCCTGCTCAGCCAGTAAGCCTGCCAGCGCACCATGTCCCGTTCCATTGGATCCCATCACTTCACCGGAAACGACCTTATTATCTTCCACTTCATATACTTTAAAGAACTCTGTCTTTCCAAAATGCTGAAAAATATTTCCATTATCGTAAGTCACTGCTATTTTCATTTATAATTTCCTTTCTTTCGTTCTATGATTTGTTTTCCGCTGTATTTTCTAATTATAACATACTCTTCCAGGCAGAACAAACCTTTTCATCCAAAATCATTGCCTATTCCTTCCGAAACATTGGCATCTTCCATCAGGAAAGATTCCTGTATATTTCCCTCCTGATAAGACACCCGTATAACCGCCTGCGGCCAGTTTAGCTGAACCTTTGCTGTCTTATTCTTTTCCTTACCAGCCTTTCTGATCTGTTCCAGAAGTTCTCCCATAACTTCACGAGTCAAATATCCTCCACGCCACTGGAAAGTCAAAGACTTTCCTTTTTTTGCAGCCTGTAAAGACCGCTTATAAACATCCTCTTCTTTGGTAAAAGACATTTTTTTCTCTTTGTAAAAGAAATGATCTCCATCCACACATTTGGGCGCAGGAGCAATCAATGGCTCATGATCCCGGAAAATCTGTTTATCCGACAGATTAAAATAATCATAACGAATCTCCGGCTGTGAATCTTTGCAACTCAATGTATTATCAAACGTTGCATCCAGATGATAAAAAGTACCGCCTATTTTTACAATATTCCAGGTATGCCGATACTTAATCCCCTTTTCCGGATTATTTCCGCAAAGAGCAATCATGCACCATATTCCAAGGGCATCCATCAAAACTTTCACCGTTTTTGCAATTCCTTCACAAACACCGACTCCCTGTCCCAATGGTCCGATAATCTCATGCGAATACGGCTTTTTCAATTTGTCATAATAGACATTTTCACAAATAAAATCATGCACATACTTTTCCTTCTCCCACTCTGATAATTTCAAAGCCGGACGAACCAGTTTTTCAATTCTTGCAGACATTGCCTTCTGATGTTCCTGAATTTTATTCTTTTTAAAAAGATACTCCGGTACAAAGATCAGATTCGGTGAATCATTATAATACTTATACCGAAATCCTGTTGCCCAGAAAATCTCCGGATGATCCAACCGCATACGAAAGAAAATATCATACAATTCTTCCTTTTCACATTTTGGAATAATGAATTCTTCTTCCAGATTCTGAATTCCTTTTAATAACGCATAATATATGGCTTGCTGCTGTTTATTTAACTGTTTGTAGTAATAAATTTCTCTCATGCTTTTCCTCAGTTCATTTATAATTTTTTCTTTCTTTGTTCTTGGCAAGAATCTGCCGTTTTTTCGCCCATTCCATCATCAGTTCCACGTTATTATAATCCCGTTCAAACAGCAACTCACTTATCTCATATTTTAATTTCTCTTCTGAAATTTTTTGTGGAATCCGCTCGTTTATTTTCTGACAGACAAACCGTTTACTTTTGTCTTTATACTTAGGCATATCATTCCATTCCTGAAGCAGTGCCAGTTCCGTTCGCCAGAGAATAGACAATTTTCTCTCCCATTTCATTCGAGGATTCATTCCTGGCTTTCTAAGAAAATATAAATCGATTTCTCCATCTACTTCTTCCACTGTGATAATTCCCCAGTAATCCGGTACATGCTCAGAGATATGCAATCCATGACTGGAGCCAACTGCCACGATATTATAATCATAATATTGATCATAATCCTTTATCTGGCTGCCCAGTCTTGCATAAGTATCGGCATCGCTTTTTATTTCTATTCCATAAAGAGCATCTGGTGCCACCATAACAATATCTGCCCGGGATTTTCCCGTTGTCTTCTCTTCTATAATTCGGATTTTCCCATAAGTCTCTTCCAGGAAATCAAATAATGGTTCCCGGATATCCTTATCATAAAGCATATGCACCTCACCAAATTACTTTTCCTGCATTTCTTCCAGTAAATCTCTTACAAGAAAATGTATAAATTCCTTACACTTTCCACATCCAGTGCCAAATCGAAGCTGTTTTTCCACATCTTCATAAGATTTTCCACCGTTTTTTATTGCATCTTGAATCATACCATATGTTATATTTTTACAATTACAAGCTATTTTTTCTCGTTTCATTTTCTACACTCCAATTCTTCGTAAAATTCCATCTACATCCACACCCGGATGAGTCAGATACATTCTTACAATCTGCTCCGACAATTCCTCCGAAATCTTATACTTCCCTGCAATTTGCTTCACCGATTTTCCAGCATCTATTTCTTTGATAATGGACGGAATCATTAATGCTAGATCTGTTGGAATCCAGCTTTGCCCATTCTTTGAAGATTTCTTTTCCGGATGGGCAATCTGTTGCTTTTCAATCCAAAACTCCCCGTTATCCTCTATATAAAGAATCGCAAATGTAATCTCCTGATGAAACCGCCGGGGGCCGCAGCTTCCTGGATTAAGATACTGAACACGATCAATGATCTTCTCTTCATACTTATGAGAATGTCCGTAGATAATGAGATTGACCTCTGACAGATCTTTCGGAATATCTTTTTTATTATGAACCATAAAGATACGCAGACCACAAACCTCTACCATAATCGACTTTGGAATCGTTTCGGCCCATTCCTTGTCATTATTTCCACGCACTACCTGAACAGGTGCAATCGTACTCAACCCATCTATAATTTTCTGTTTATTAATATCACCGCCATGGAAAATCATCTCACAGTCTTGCAATGCTTCTAACACCTCATTCCGAAGCATTCCGTGAGTATCCGATATAATTCCGATTTTATGCATTTTTTTTACCACTTTTTTCATTTGTATAAACTCAAGATTCCGGGAGCTTATTTATTTCTCTTGCATTACATGTTAACAACAACTTTCGCAACTAATTTTTTAAATGTTTTTGCAACTCTATTCGCTGTTTCCTGTACTTCTTTATGATCCAATGCCACTTTAGAAATTCCAGCTGCCATGTTTGTAATACAGGAAATCCCACAAACTTCCATGCCCATATGACAGGCAGCCATTGCTTCACATGCCGTGCTCATACCAACTGCATCCCCGCCCCAGATCTGCGCAAGTCTCACTTCTGCCGGTGTTTCGTAGTTAGGCCCTGTGAACTGTACATACACACCTTCCTTGATTTCCAGATTACATTCTTTTGCACATGCTCTGATTACTTCCCGAAGACGTTTGCTGTATACTTCACTCATATCAGGAAATCTTGTTCCGAGTTCTTCGATATTTGGTCCAATCAGCGGATTTGGAACCCCCGTCGTAATATGATCTGTAATCATCATTAAATCTCCTGGTTTAAAATCCGGATTACATCCTCCAGCAGCGTTCGTTAAAAGGATTTTTTTCGCTCCCATCATTCCCATAAGACGTGTTGGAAGAACAACGTCTTTCATATCATATCCTTCGTAATAATGTACACGTCCCTGCATAATTACAACAGGAGTTTCCTCAACATATCCAAATACAAAACGTCCCTTATGACCTTTTACAGTAGATACAGGAAATCCTTCAATGTCTGTATATTCGATTGTATCTGCAATCTTGATTTCATCAGCAAAATCACCCAAACCGGAGCCCAAAATTAAAGCTACCTCCGGTTTAAAATCCGTTTTCTCTCTTACACACGCTAAACATCTCATTAACTTATTATACATAATTTCTCTCCCTTACCTGCTTCATACTATCTTACCGGAGCCAACAATACTCTTCCGGTTCCTCTATACACATTTACAAGTCCTCTTTCTTTTCATTTTAAACTTATTGTTGAAGCATCCATAGTTCGCTTCGGAACCTCTCTATGCAAATTATAATCCTCCGCACATCTTTTTAACCCATCTGTAACATTGTGAAATTCCACACCATACTTTCTGGCCTTTTCACAATTCATCCACAAGTTATGTCTTGCAGGTGCATCCTCCAGATACAGTTTTTTACCAAGCAGTTCTATAAATTCCCGTGTAATTTCATAGATTGATTTTGTTGTTTCGCTTCCAAAATTATAGGAACCACCTGGCAATGTGATTACTTTTTCCATATTTTCTGCTACTTCTTTCAGATAAGTGATACCCCTGAATTGTCTGGAGCTAAATGAAACCGATTCTTTTGCATGAAGAATATTCATCAAATAATTAGGCCTTTGTAAATAATAATCATACATCCATTCCGCCCGCAGCATAACTGCATCAGGAAGAATTTCTAACACCCTTTGCTCCATTTCCAGTTTATGCTCTGCATAAATATTCCCAGGTTTTACAGTATCCTCCGAATAAGGCCCCTCTTCATTGCATCCGCTGTATACCTGATCAGAACTAAAGCATATCACCTTTCTATCCTTAGATGCTTTTGCTAAATAAACAGGAATCTGCACATTTGCAAAATAAGAAGCATCCGGGTTTGCCTGGCATACCCCTATATCAGAAATAGCTGCTGTATGAATTATCACATCTGCGTTACTTTCCTCAACAATGCGCTGTATATCCTCCTGCGCTGCATTGCGTAGAGAAGGAGATGCAACTGTATCTTTACACATCTCCATAATTTTATGTCCAACAAACCCATTTACGCCTGTAACAAGAATCATACCTTTTCCTCCGTTTATTCAAATATATTCTTATTTACTCAAATATTCGACTACTTTTCAAGAATCATTTTGTATAACATACGATTTTCAAAATATCGACACTAAATCGCTGCTTTTTCTTTTCCTGCTGTTTTTAGAATAATAACCGAGGAGTCCCGCTTATTATCCTAAATCGGATTTCTCATAACGTCAACTGCCATCTTTATACGAAAACCCTGTAATCTAAACTATATGAGATTTGAAAGAGTTCTTGAGTTCTTGTAGTTTGCGAATTTCGGACAAAAAAATAACCCTGAAAGAGTAGATACTCTCTCAGGGTCATATATCTAAATCCAAGATCTGGTTACTCTGTTTTTTCATTTACCGCAATCCAAATTTCACACTGATAATCTGGATTTGAAGTATCTGCCGATGAATAGACCTCAAATTCTACATTCTCTGCATATTCATACTGCACACTTTGAGGGAAAAACTCCGTAACAATTCTGTGATAGGTTTCAATGAAAGCGTCTAGCATTTTACCCTTGCTTGTGAACACCGCATAAGTATTTGCCGGAATAGTTACGATTTCTAAATCATCGTCAATCTTTCTTCCGTCGTACTCCACGCCAATACCGTATGGAAATTGCTTTGCATTAAGTTCAGAGGAAAAACAAATGCCAAGCAAACCTTTCATAACTGGATTTTTCGGCATACAGGCAATCACTCTTTCCATAGTTCCATCTGCTCCATACTCTTGCCACATTGCAGTAATATCATGTGTGGCATATGCCGACTGCGGTTTACCAACACTTTTTCTTTTACATACAATCTGAAATGCATCTCTTTTCTCAATTCTGTAATCCATTTTACTGCCTCCCGTTAAGGTTAATTTTACAGACAAAGGAGTAAATATCTTGATATTGCCGCTATGCTTTGCTTCGCTTGATTTTTTCTATTACTCTGATCTACATCTTAATTCCACAGTATTCCCATGTCATTGTGTGAAGCCTCACACGACTGAAGTCGCGTGCTTCCTATAGGTGTCTTGCGACACCTGCTCGCTTTAGGCGAGCGGATTACATTTCTACCATACAGTTTAAACTCAGTAGTCTCATTGTCTATGCCGACATAAGAACCGCATT
>JALFGN010000145.1 GCA_022777285.1 Blautia sp. | reverse complement strand
TGAATAGTTGCTTCTTTTCTCCGTACAGAAGCCTCCATCTCTATAATACTTTACTTCCATTAGCTGTAAGCTTAAACTTTGCACCCAGAAGTTCCGCTGCTTTTCTGCACATCATCATTCTTCCAAGAAAGATTTCAAAATACTCATACATGGTACAGATATCTTCATCTATTTGCAGGTTCAATGTGATAGAACGTTTCTGTACATTCACCTTCACTGTTGCATTTGTAACTGCATAATTCACACGGTCATGCTTATCAAAGCCGGATTTTTCTTCGTTTCTCACACGATTCCTTCTGACATCAGTTTTATCTGCCAGGATCAATGCAGCAGATACTGCATCAACCGCTCCCCCTGTAGATTCATCATGATTTCCAATGGCAGACACGATAATGCCCCTGTCTGTCAGCGGAATATCCAGTTTTTCCAGGAGCGAATACGCTAAAATAGCTCCATATTCACCATGATTTTTCCGGTTGATCGCATTTCCAATATCATGCAGAGCCCCTGCAATCTCTGCAAGCTCAATTTCATGCTCGGAATATCCAAACTTTTTCAGAATCATTCCTGCCCGTTTTGCTACAATCGCACAATGTTTTTCCGAATGATCCGTATATCCCAGCATCCCGAGATTGTCATTCCCTTTCTTCAGAAGTGATTTTACTTCTTTGTTTTGTAATATATCTTTGTATTTCAATTTAACTTATCCTTAAGCTTCTTCCCCATCGTGATCGGAATATTTCAGGAAATACCTTAATCCAATCTGCCCCTGGACTTCATCCACCATATTCATACAACAGTTTCCTCTTTATTAATCCCGTCTTTCCTTTGCTTTTTTTCTGCATTACTGTAAGCCATAGCATATAGCATTTCCTGAGAATTCAGTTTCAGATCATTCAGGTTCCTATCAACGTAAGTTCCTTATGATGTCAGCCTTTTTCCTTTTTCATCATCATTCATCATGGTTTCAAACATCCAGTCAATATATTTCTTCAGTTTTTCATCCAGAATCGGAGCAGCCACTTCTACCCGGCGAACGGTATTTCGTGTCATGAAATCAGCAGATGCAATATACACTTTTTCACGTTCTTTTGTTCCAAACCGATAAATTCGGGAATGCTCCAGGAACAGGTACAATTCTGAACATATCATTGCCTTTTTCATCAATTTCTTTTTTGAGAACGTGAATGGTATAAAATTCACCATACTTCATTTCATTCTTCATCTGTTCGGTTTTTTCCTGCTTCAATGCCTGATAGAGAGTATCACCGAAAGGAATTGTTCTGGCAGATGCTTCTGTTTTTGGTGTGGTGAAGTACCATGATGAACGCTGTTCTTTTTTTCCCTTCTTTTCAACAACCTTACGCACATCAGCACCAAAGTTACGCTTTACAACCTGCTTATTTACGGACAAGGTTCTTTTTTCAAAATCAATATCATCCCAAGTCAGGGCAAAGGCTTCTGAAATACGCAACCCGGTATAGAAACCAATCATCAAAGGAATGAAGTATCTGCCTTTGATGAGGATCGCAAGGCTGCGCTGGAGTGTGGTATGAATGGATTCATCTCGAAGCCATTAGACCTTAAGGAACTTATTCAGGTGTTGAATAGCGTATTGGATAAAAAACAGCAGTAAAAGCCTATTCGATGCTTGACAAATAAATTATAATGAGAAGAAAGAGATATTGACCTTGGCTCGTTGATATCTCTTTTTTCGTGGAAGAAAAGACTACTCTGCAATCCTTCATAAAATGAAGAGCAGTTTAATTCAAAGCCCGGATGGAGGAGGTGCATCTCCTGTATTTAGGGGAGCAAAAGGGGGTGCAACCGTTGAATTGTATCAAAATGGTGGTTGCGATGAATGCAAAGTAGGCTGTTACCCTATACTCCAGATTACCCGTATTTTCAATGTTTTTTACATTTTTATATACAGTTAGCCTAATCTGAGTTATAATCAGAACAGCCTATAGGGGTGTACTCTATAACGATAACGCAGGAGGGCATTATGACTATCGTTAAAAAATTGAAACAGCATCCGCCATTACCGCCGTCAAGATATGAGGTTGGCATCTATTGCCGGGTCAGCACTGCAAGTAAAACACAAGTCGTGAGCGCTGGTCATCAGCTGTCCGGTCTTATTGCTGATGTGGCTCATAGCCAGCAGGCGCGGCTGTATGACGTTTATTTGGACGTTCAGTCCGGAAGGACATCTGATAACCGTAAGAACTTAATGCGGCTCTTGGACGATTGCAGAGCTGGGAGAGTGACCCTTGTGTACACCAAGTCCATCAGCCGCTTTGCCAGAAACACGGTGGATGTTCTGACTATTGTCCGGGAACTGAAGAAGATGAATGTCCCGGTCTACTTTGAGAATGAGCAGCTGTA
>JALFGN010000143.1 GCA_022777285.1 Blautia sp. | reverse complement strand
GGATACACTGGACACAATAATCACATCTTTACGCTCACTCAGAGAAGAGGTAGCAGAAAGGCGCAGTTTATCAATCTCATCATTTACCGATGAATCCTTCGCAATATAAGTATCCGATGAGGGTACATAAGCTTCCGGCGGATCAGAATCATAATAGGACACAAAATACTCCACCGCATTCTCCGGGAAGAACTCCTTGAATTCGGAGTAGAGCTGTGCTGCGAGGGTTTTATTGTGCGCAATTATGAGTGTTGGTTTATTTAGTTGTTCAATAACATTTGCCATGGTAAAAGTCTTACCAGAGCCCGTAACTCCTAATAAAGTCTGGCATTGATTGCCTTCCTTGAAGCCTTTTACAAGGGCTTCGATCGCCTGTGGCTGATCACCAGTTGGTTTATATTCGGAGTGTAATATGAATTTATCCATGATGCTCCTCCTCTTTTCACGCATTTGTTATGATTACTATCAGCCACAAATTCGTGTAATTTCAAAATTTATTCGTGTAATCCCCTGTCTTAAAAAATCGGGCGATTCAGCAGGACATACGATAGTAGTATACCACATTCAGGCTAAAAAATATAGAGGTCGTAAATGACCTCTATATGTCTCACACAAAAATTTCACATGTTATTCTATCAATTCCAAAAATACAAACTCCATGCGATCTACCTCACACAGATCTATCGCTTCTTTGTGCTACGCCAACCGAATGCGGAGCAAATATCGCGCAAAGTGGGGCTTGCAGGTGACATGAATGATTTTTCAAACACGCTCTAAAAATTATTAAACTCAATAAATCGTACGTCCTTTTTCATCCGGAATCATAGACTTCCTGTAGAAGAAACTGTTAATTACATCCCGCCATTCTCTGCTGTTCTCTACCTGCTTCTCGAATCGCTCTTTCACTCTTTCAAAAATTTGCTGTGGAATCTTATCTTCTAACTGCAGCCATTTTTTCTGCATACGCTTTACATCTTCATATCCTTCAAAATGTGTATCATAAATATGCTGGATCAATGTTTTTCCTGATTTCATTTTGTAAGTATACTGCAGTCTGTGGAAGAACAAAAGCAAATTTTCCGGACAAGTTTCTTTGTTTCTATATACGGCTGCATTTTTTTCAAAATACTGTTCACTGTATCCGGTACCTTCCGGACTGCGATCCACGCCAATAGCCACATGATCCGCTCTATGATAAGTTCCCCATTTTGAATATTCGTATCCTTCCGGATTTGGACCATAATGGAAAGACGGATTCACCATAAATCCAATACCAAGCGGTGCTGTATATTTTTCATATACTTCTCTGGATTCCATAAGTATTTTCGTCACTCCATCAATTACTTCCCGGTTTCTGCTGATTTGCAAAGCTGTCCACTCTTTTGCAATTTCTTCTGCCTGTCTTTCCGGATTCCAGGCCAGGCGTCCAAATCCAAACAGATTAGCACCTGCCAGATCATGCCCCGTCCAATTTGCATCTCTTCCCGTATTGGAAACTGCTGCCATACCACAATTGACCTGTCCAAAAGTCTGACCAGATACAATTTCTGCAACTGTATCTCTTTCTTTTCCACATCCCGTTGAAAAAGAAAGCACTTCTTTCCACATAGGTACCAGATAACACACATCAATCTGCTGTCCTGTATATTCCTGTGCTGCCTGAACTTCCAACATCTGATTGGTATGCTGCAATCTTCCAAACAGAGGATGCACCGGTTCACGTACCTGGAAATCAATCGGCCCGTTTTTAATCTGTAAAATCACATTCTCATCAAACTGCCCATCCAGACAAGCAAAGTTATCATATCCGGCTCTCGCCCTATCTGTTTTTAAATCTCTCCAATCCTGCTGACAATTATATACAAAACATCTCCAGATTATAATTCCTCCATATGGTTTTACTGCCCTTGCCAACATGTTCGCTCCTTCCGCGTGATTTCTTCCATATGCGAAAGGTCCCGGTCTTCCCTCTGAGTCTGCTTTCACAAGAAATCCCCCTAGATTCGGGATTTTTCTGAACATTTCTTTACACTTTTCCTGCCACCATCTCTGTACCTCTTCCTCGAGAGGATCGGATGTTTCCATGCCACCGATAGTAATGGGCGCCGCAAAATCAATACACAGAAACATGGAAATTCCATATGCCTGAAAAACTTCACTCATACTTCTGAGTTTATCATAATGCCTATCTGTAATCAGCCATTCTGCACCATCACGAACATTTACGTTATTCACAGCAATACTGTTTATTCCAACTGAACACAACAATCTTGCGAAATCAGAAAGTCTCTTTGTAATACAGATTTCTCCTTTTTCATAGAGAAAAGACTTCCCTGCATACCCCCGCTCAATGGTTCCGTCAATATTATCCCATAAGTTCAGCATACGGAAAGGATTCTCCGGTTTTTCACTAAGACACAGAGTATGAATTCTTTCTCCGGATGCAGCTTTCAGAATCAAACGAAAAGCACCATATAACAATCCCTTTGCATCTTCCGCACAAACCACAATCTGATTTTCATTTCCATAAATAGTGTAACCTTCGGTTCCTGTATGAACTGCGGCATTTTTTTCCAGCACAATCCCTGCCAGTTCTCTCTTGTCTGCCATTGAAACGGAAAATCCAAACAGAGACTGCGCAGCCAGTTTTATTTCTTCGATTGCACTTTTTACACAGATATCTTCCTCTTCTGTATAAACCGTCATAAAATATTGTCTGTCTTCATATTCTCTGGCAGGCTCGTAAGTAAGCCATGCCTGTTCCCAGTTATCCATACTGTCCTCCTTTTACCAATCAGCCTTTTAGTCCGGATGTAGCAATTCCATCTACCAGGTATTTTTGGAAAAATATAAAGATTAACACAATGGGAATGACCGATAAAGTAGCCATTGCAAACATTGCACCATAATCAGAAGAAGATCCCGGATCACAGAACAATTTCAATGCAAGAGATACCGGATATTTATCGGCGTCGTTAATATATAGTAACGCTGACATGAAGTCATCCCATCTCCACATAAAAGAGAAAATTCCTCCTGTGATCAGTGCCGGAGACATAAGGGGAAGAATAATTCTTCCAAAAATCCCATAATAAGAACATCCGTCAATTTTAGCTGCTTCATCCAGTTCCTTTGGAATTCCCTCAATAAAATTCATCATCAGATATACAAAGAATCCCTGTATTGCAAAACAAAAAGGAACAATCAACGGTGCAAAACTTCCAACCCATCCCAATTTCTCATACCACAGATATTGGGGCACCATCAGAATTTGTCCCGGCAACATCATGGATGCCAGCATTGCTCCAAAGAGAATTTTCTTGCCTTTAAATTCACATCTCGCAAATCCAAAAGCAACACATGCAGAAGATGCCAAGGTTCCTACTGTTCCCAGAACTGCTACAAACAGTGAATTTTTAAAAAACTGACCAAAAGATACCCCTGCAAATCCCCGCCATCCATTTGCATAATTCTCAAATGTAAAACTTTTCGGTATCAGACTTCCTGCTGTTGTGAAAATGGTGTTTGTTTCTTTAAAAGAACTCATAAACATCCAGAATAACGGATATAACATAACCAATCCAAAACCACATACCAGAATATGATAAATGACTGCTCCTGCTCTTCTTTTTGTTTTCATATTCTCACCCCTGTTCATATACCCAGAATTTCTTGGTCTTAAATAATAAAAAAGTAATAGCTGCAATAATCAAAAGCATTACCCATGCCATAGCAGATGCATATCCTGATTGATTAAAGTTAAAGGACTGCTGATACATATAGACGGCATAAAACAGTGTTGTATCCATTGGTTTTCCCTGTGTAATGATTAAACTCTGTGTAAATGCCAGGAAACCATTAATCATCTGCATAACCAGATTAAAGAAAATCGTGGGTGTCAGCAATGGCAATGTAACTTTGAAAAATTTTGTAATTTTATTCGCTCCATCTACATCTGCTGCTTCATACAATTCTTTGGGAATCTGCTTCAATGCAGACAGAAAGATAAGCATAGAAGAGCCAAACTGCCAGATAGCCAGAATAATCAATGTCCATATGGCTGTCTTTGTGTCGCTGAGCCATGCAAATTTTGTATCAATCCCAATCATTCCCAGAAGACTATTTACAACACCATCCGGTGCAAACATTCTTTTCCACAGAATTGCAACTGCTACAGAACCACCGATGATAGATGGAAGATAATAAGCTGCTCTGTAAAATCCTGCTGCTTTGCTGGATCTCACCAGAATCATGGCAACCAGAAGCGCAAAGATCAATCTGAGTGGTACCGATACCAGTGCAAAATAGATGGTCGCCTTCATAGAACGCCAAAAGGTTTCATCCTGTGTAAACATATAGATGTAATTTTTTAACCCTACAAATTCTGCCGGTGATAAAATATCATAATCACAAAATGAGTAATACAGAGAAATTCCCATAGGCACAATTAAAAACACAAGAAATCCGATAATAAAAGGCAGACAAAATATAATGCCTACATTTTTCTCTTTATTGATAAATTTATAAAAACTGCTGTTTTTCTGTTTCAACCTTTTCTCTCCCTTCCCAAAAAAGGCGCAAAAAGAGCTGTTGCCATCTTTTACGACTACAGCAGCCCTTTCTTCTTTTTATTCGCCTGCAAGCATTTTATTTGCTTCTGTAAAATATTCCCCAGCTGCTTCCTGAGCAGTGTATTCACCATATTTTACTTTTTCTTCCAACTTTCTAAGCAGATCCTGGGCCTGGCTGCTTCCTTCCACCGGGAACGGAGGCATCGGACTGCTGTTCGGAGTAATTACGTCATTAATAAATTCGGCATTTTCCTGCTCTTCCTGACTTAACTTCGGCATAATTGCTTCTGTAACTTTACCGGAAGCAGGAATTCCTCTCTCCGCAAGTAAAATATCATAGGCATCTGTTGAGTTGGACAGATAATTTAACAATTTTACTGCTTCTTCCGGATTTTTTGTATCCGCACTGACACTAAAATACATACTTGGCTTTACATAATTGGATTTTGCCGGATCTGTAGTCGGAATAGTTGTCAGATCAATATCCGTTCCTTCCGGTGCTGCTGCCTGATAAGCAGTAAGCTGAGCAGAACCATTGATTGTACACCAGGTCATATTTTCCGGACTGGAACCATAAACCATAGGATCTTCTTCTACACTCGCTGTATCTGCTGCCTGACTTGGAGAAATATGCCAGCCTTCTTTTATTCCATCTTCCAAAGTCTGGAAATACGGAACATAATCCTCTGCACTGTCTCCCCCCAGTTTATCTGTAGCCTGAATATCATTTGCTCTTGCATACATATCCATATACAGACCATAATGATACAAATTAGCACGATATCCACTCTTCTCATACACTTCTTTTGAAATTGCCACAAAATCATCCAGACTCATATTATCTTCAATTGTAATGCCCAGTTCATCAAGAAGTGTTTTGTTATAGAACATACAGGAAGAACTGGTTCCGGAAGCAATACCATAAATTCCATCTTCAACTTTTCCCATATTCAGAACATCTTCTGTGATCTCAGAAGTTTCCAGTGTTCCATCTTCTATATAAGGTGTCAGATCCAGAAGCTGTCCCTTATCTGCATACTGTTTAATATAAGACATATCCATCTGAATGATATCTGGCATTTTTTTGCCCGCAGCAGAAGTTGCCATTTTACTCCAATAATCATCCCACTGAAAGAACTGTCCCTTTACTGTCACACCTGTTTCTTCTTTATATTTATCCAGTACCTGCTGTGTTCTCTCATTTCTTACCTGATTTCCCCACCATGCCATAGACAATTCTTTTGCGTTTTCCGCATTTGCAGATTCATCTTTCTTATCAGATCCGCACGCTGCCAGTGAACCTGCTGCGATTATTCCAGTCATTGCCAAAACGGCTGCTTTTTTTAAATATTTATTTTTCAATTTCTTTTCCTCCGTTTATTTGGGATGCATCCTTGTTTTTGTTGATGCACTCATTATAAGTGAATTTTTTTCAAATGAACATTCAGAAACATGACTTCTCTTCATAAAAATCTTACTCTATACCGCAAAAAAGTAATTCCGCCTGTAAAAATATTACTTTTTTTATTCTACCTGATTTCTTTTGAATGGAAAACATTGCACTTTTCTTTTATTTTATATTATAATTTGCCTATATTCGGGAGGAATTACCATGGAATTACTAAAACAAAAATTAAATCATTTATCTTTAAAATATAAAATTCTGTCACTTATTATAACCGGAATTCTGATCGTTTTTTTATCCGGTCTTCTTACCACAGAACTTGTATCCCGTTCCTATGAAAAAAAGCTGTATCGCTCGATCGCTTCTACGCTTTCCTATTCTGTTCAGGAAATTTCAGATGAACTGGAATATTTTGATACTATAGTAGATTCCATTTTCTCTAATCAGACGATACAAAATGAACTGGAAGATGCACTCCATACCAATAAACGTTCTGAAAAACAAATACATTATAATAAGGTGTACTCCACACTATGTAATTATTTCTTCACTTTTCATAATGACGCACTCTCTTATATATCCATTCTTCAGAATCAATCCGTAATCAGTACCTCTGATTCCGAATTACGAAAACTTCCGGAAAACATCAAGGAGGACTTGCTTCTGATGGCCCGAAGAGCAGATGGGGCCACAACTGTCATCAGTAAATACGGAGCTGATTACGGAATTTTTATCGTAAAAGAGCTCCGAAGAATCCAGAATCTCAGCCTGAATCCCCTGGGTGTTCTGATGATTCGGATAGATATGGAAAAATTAATCAAATCCTCTATTTCCAGCATTTCGGAATATGATGACACTGCTTATTTCCTGTTTGATAAAGATACCAATCTGATTTATCATGACAATCTGCTGTCTGCAGAAGGTGCGCTTAAACTGACTCAAAGTATGAAACAACCTTACGACATAATCGAAGCAGAAAACCAGAAACTATTCGCCGTCAGTGATATGATTCCGATTTATGAATGGAACTGCATCTGTACAGTTTCTTATAACTCTATCTATCAGACAATCACTTTGTCCGGTCGTTCATTTTTCCTTCTGATGTTGTTAGCAACGACAATTGTCAGTTATTGCAGTATTCGTATTGTACTTGCTTTATTCCGCCGGTTTGACTGTCTGATTCATAATATGAAACTTTTTGGGGAAGGAAATTATACAGCCCCGGTTCAGCCACAACATTATCCGGAAGATGAAATCGGACTTCTTTATCAGAATTTTGATCGAATGGTAGAAAAAATCCAGTTGCTAATCCAGGAAAATTACGTAAACGAACTTTTGAAAAAGGAAGCACAGATTAAAGCAATGGAAAGTCAGATGGATCCACATTTTCTCTATAATACCCTCGATTCCATCAACTGGAGAGCCCGTATGATCAAATCAGAAGAGATTTCTCAGATTACCACTTCTCTTGGAAATCTCCTGCGTCTGTCTTTGAGCAAAAATTCCCAGAATTTTACTTTAGGGCAGGAACTGACTCTGGTAGAAAATTATATTACAATTCAAAAAATCCGTTATCAGAAACGACTGGAATTTCATTGTAATATTCCAGATAATCTGATGGATATTCTGATTCCAAAATTTACGATTCAGCCTCTGCTGGAAAATGCAATACGCTATGGTCTGGAAGAATCTTCTGATCCTTGTTTTATTTCCATTACCCAAAAACAGACTCCGGAAGATCTGATAATAAAAATCACAAATACTGGTTCTTCTTTTGAAGAAAACTTTATGGAAAAACTGTTAAATGAAGAAATTACCCCTCACGGATTTGGCATCGGGATTTTAAATATCCATAAACGTATTCAGATGACTTACGGAACTGCCTATGGCTTGAATCTTTATACCGAAGAAAACGAAGATACTTACGAAGAATATGCGGTAGCTGAAATAAACATCCCCAAGATAAGGAGTACTGAAAAATGCTGAGATTACTCATTGTAGATGATGAAGAAATGATTTGTCAGGCAATTGCAGATATTATTGACTGGAAAAAATATAACATCCAACTGATTGGAACATGTACAGATGGTGTAGAAGCTTATCATACCATTCTGGACGAAAGCCCGGATATTGTTATGACTGATATCCGCATGCCTGGAATTTCCGGTCTGGATTTAATTGAACGGATCACAAAAACAGATCTGTGCACCCAATTTATTATTTTATCCGGATATGGAGAATTTGACTATGCAAAACGTGCCATGAAATGCGGTGTGCGCCACTACTTACTGAAACCCTGTACAGAAGATCAGATTATCGACTGTATTAATGATGTAAAAAAAGACTGTTACAAAATAATTTCCGAAAGAGAAATGGAATCAAATACAGCGTCCTGTGTTCTGAAAACACTCCAGAAAAGTCTGATTAAAAATATCATTCGGGAAGGTATCTCTGCCACTCATGTATCAGACTCTTTTTTCGAGCCTTACGAACACTATATGAACCTGACCAATATCCCCTATGAATTTTGCTGCATCTACTATCTGGAAGAAAAGAATCTCCAGAACTGCCTGTTTCTTTTTCAGGATTACTGCAAGCAACATATGCCTGAAATCGAGGTGTACACCATATATGTGAGAAACACTCTCATTCTGTTTTTTCCTGCTTTTACTTCGGATTGCTCTGATCTGGATCGTTTCTTCCAGACTATGAGCTTCCGTGACCAAACTGTCTCCATTGAATACAGCCGCAAACCATATGAAGATTTGAAGACCCTTCTCAATGTGTTAATTCCAAAATTAAAGCGGTACGACATTCTGTATTTTATAGAAGGTCATCATACAATACCTAATTTTAATTATGGACATATTGTTGAAAACATAAATAGTCTGCTTCCTTCCATTGCTTCTTCAGATCCTTCCATATATAATCCCGCAATGGAAGATTTAAAAATGTATCTCACAACAGTATCAAACAGAGATTTTCTTCTTCAGCTGGCAGACAATATACTGATTTCATTAGGTACACAGCTTCCATTTTACAGCCTTCCTGAAATTGCAGACTTTCTATTTCAATTGCACAAAGAAAGTCAAACCGATAAAATCGTGTCCGATTTGCTGAATTATATTACAAGTATTACCAATGTACAATCTTTTCATTCCCGGCAATACAGCCCTTTTATCTCAAAACTGATTGAATACATTTATGAACACTATTCAAATCCGGATCTCACTTTGAAATGGATCTGCGAAAATTATCTTTACATGAACGAAAATTACGTAAGCCGTTGCTTCACGAAAGAAACCGGAGAAAAATTTTCCAGTTTTCTCATGAATCTCCGGATCCAAAAAGCCAAAGAGATTATGGCTGCACGGGATAATGAAAAAATACAAAATGTTGCAGAGTTAGTAGGTTGTGGTAATACTCCTTATTACTTCAGCAAAATCTTCAAAAAATGTACTGGTTTTACTCCTTCTGCATATGTAAAAAAAATGTACAGTTAAACCAATCCCTCACAGTCTGTTTCCATCACCAAACATTCTGTGGGGGCTTATTTACTTATTTATTCCAATCCTGTACATAATCTCATACTTTTCTTCGCAGCAAATAGAACAGCCTTGCAAAATTCTGCGAAGCTTCTCCTTACGTACTGGAACTTTACCATACGATTGGTGTATACGGTGCCATGCTTAAAGTTTTCGTACCGGGCACAGAGCAGTTTGAATGTTTTTTGTCCTCCAAATTTTCCTAGAAAGAATTGTCAGAATAGTAAAGAATCCCCGATTATTGGCTCATATTATTTGAATAACATGGGCCAATAATCGGGAAAAAGCTTTAAAATTCAAAAACTAATACGCCATATCCTTTCAGCGGATATCCGATGGAATACGCTTTTCCATCTGCTTCTACCTTTTCCGGTTTCAGCTTCCGGCCTCTCTCTTCCTGTTCTTCACCATAGCTGTCCCAAGTGGAATCAAGCAACAGCACATGCTGTTTTCTCTTCAGCACACCGACTCTGTAATCTTCTCTGTCTACCGGTGTAAAATTGCAGACAAACAACAGATTTTTCTTACCATTCTTTCCATGTCTTACAAAACTGAAAATACTTCTCTCATTATCATCCACACCGATCCATTCAAAACCAGTACCTTCATGATCCAGTTCATACAGACATGGATAGGTTCTGTATAACTTTAACAGTTCTTTCATATAATCATGGATTTTCTTATGTACCGGATCTGCAAGCAGTTCCCAATCCAGTGCACTGTTTTCATTCCATTCATGATTCTGCGCAAAATCCTGTCCCATGAACAGCAATTTCTTTCCCGGATGTCCCATCATAAATCCATAAGCTGCCTTCAGATTTTCCATTTTCTGTTCCGGAGTTCCAGGCATTTTCTCTATCATCGAACATTTTCCGTGAACAACCTCATCATGAGAAAGAACCAGAATAAATCGCTCGGAATATGCATACATCATACTGAAAGTCATAGAATTGTGATGATACTGTCTGTAGATCGGATCCAGTTTCATGTAAGAAAGGAAATCATTCATCCAGCCCATGTTCCATTTCATGGAGAAACCAAGACCTCCGTTTTCCGGAGTATCGGTAACCTGCGGCCATGCAGTCGATTCTTCCGCAATAATCATTGTTCCGTCTTCTCTGTGTTCTACCAGAGAGTTCAGGTGTTTCAGAAACTCTACTGCTTCCAGATTTTCTTTACCACCGAATTTGTTCGGTACCCACTGGGTTCTTCCGTAATCCAGATACAGCATGGACGCTACTGCATCTACACGCAGCCCGTCAATATGATATTCATCCAGCCAGTAAAGTGCATTGGAAATCAGGAAATTTTTCACTTCATTTTTGCCATAATCAAATACTTTTGTTCCCCAGTCCGGATGCTCTCCTTTTCGAGGATCTGCGTATTCATACAGACAGGTTCCGTCAAACAAGGACAAACCACATTCGTCTTTTGGAAAATGAGCCGGTACCCAGTCGAGGATGACACCGATTCCTTTCTGATGCAGATAATCGACCAGATACATAAAATCATGCACATTTCCATAACGGGAAGTAGGTGCGAAATATCCTGTCACCTGATATCCCCAGGAGCCATCAAAAGGATGTTCTGCAATTCCCATCAATTCCACATGAGTATATCCCATTTCCAGTACATAGTCTGCAAGACTGTGGGCAATCTGTTTATAGTTATAAAATCCTTCCGGATTTGCTTCACTGGACGGATGTTTTCTCCAGGAACCCGGATGCATTTCATAAATAAACATGGGCTGTTCTTTGATATTTTTCCCGCATCTTGCTTTCATCCAGGAACCATCTCTCCACCGATATCCGCCAAGTTCTTCCACAACAGAAGCGGTTGCCGGCCGCACTTCACTGTGAATCGCATAAGGATCCGCCTTCATAACGGTACTTCCATCCTGCCGTGTGATACAATACTTATATCTGCTGTGTTCCAGTACACCCGGTACAAATAAAGCATAGATTCCAAGCGGTTCCAGACGTTCCATGATATGTGTCCGGGTATCCCATCCATTAAAATCACCTGCAACACTTACCTGGCGTGCATTCGGTGCCCATACTGCAAAGTATACACCTTCCTGTCCGTTGCGTTCTGTCAGATGTGCTCCCAGTTTTTCATAAATTTTATAATGAGTCCCCATACCAAAGAGATACTGATCAAACTCTGTTACTTCCAGAATACTGTCTACCGGTTGTTCCATTTCCTTTTTGCCGGTTACTGCCTTCTGTGTTTTTTTTGCAGTTTTCTTCTCCATAAATAATCCCCTGTTCCCTAAAATTTCTATTTCTTCAGTTAATTCCAGTTCATACGTCCAAATGTCTTTGTAGTATGCAGAATCTCTTTCTGAAGTTCCTCCGTCAGTTCCTTCTCCTGTACTCTCCAACGCCAGTTGGTTCCTACTGTAGACGGTTTATTCATTCTGCAGGTGTTATCGTAGCCAAGATAATCCTGAATCGGTATAATGCACATTCTCGCATTGCTTCTCATAGCAAGGGCAACAAAAGGCTTATACAATTCTTTTTTCGGTGTCACATGATCGCAAAGATAATCTCTTGCCATCTTCTGTTCTTCTTCTGTAATGCTGTCCAGCCATCCCACTACTGTTTCATTATCATGGGTACCGGTATAAACTACACAGTTTTCCGGATAATTGTGAGGCAGATAATCATTTGCAGAACCGGAATCTCTGGAGTCAAATGCAAATTCCAGAACTTTCATTCCCGGGAATCCTGTCTCCCACACGAGACGTCGTACAGAATCCGTTACATATCCAAGATCTTCTGCGATGACCGGATGCCATCCAAGGCACTGTTCCACTCTGCGGAACAATTCAATTCCCGGTCCCTTTTCCCAATGTCCGTTTACTGCTGAATCCTCTCCATACGGAATGGAGAAATATTCATCAAAGCCACGAAAATGATCAATTCGTACCACATCATACAGATTAAAACAGTACCACAGACGGGACACCCACCATGCATACTGTGTATTTCTATGATAATCCCAACGGTACAGCGGATTTCCCCATAACTGACCGGTAGCAGAAAATCCATCCGGCGGGCATCCAGCTACTGCAACCGGTATATTCCGTTCATCCAGCTGGAACAATTCCGGATGCGCCCAGGTATCCGCGCTGTCCATTGCAACATAAATCGGAATGTCCCCTACAATGCGGATTCCTCTGCTGTTTGTATAAGATTTCAATGCATACCACTGCTGGAAAAATTTAAACTGCATATACTGCTGGAATTCAATTTCAAAATACAATTCTTTCCTATAATAATCCAAAGCATAACCATAACGCAGACGGATGTCTTCCGGCCACTGTGTCCACTCCACGCCGTCAAAAAAATTCTTCACAGCCATAAACAGGGCATAGTCAGAAAGCCACCAACTGTTTTCCTGTACAAATTTGCAATATTCCGGATTCTCACTGATATTACTTCTCTCATAAGCTTTTCTTAAAAGAGGAAAACGTCCTTTATACAATTTTTCATAATCAATATCATCCTCTTTTTCTCCGAAATCTACAGCATCACATTCCTCTTCTGTCAAAACGCCCTCTTTGATCAGATCTTCCAGACAGATAAAATATGGATTTCCCGCAAAAGTAGAGAAGGACTGGTAAGGAGAATCTCCATAACTGGTAGGTCCTACAGGAAGGATCTGCCAGTAGGTCTGCCCTGCTTCTTTTAACCAGTCTACAAAATTATATGCGCTTTTTGAAAAACAGCCGATTCCGTACTTTGACGGAAGACTGGATATTGCCAATAAAACACCTGCTTCTCTGCTCATCTTTCTTACTCCTTTTTCAAATTACTGTTCTTAACGTTCCGCAATTATTGCGCAATCTTTATGCAATAATAGTACATTATTTGCACAGAAATTGCAAACATTTTCCCATCTTCTTCTTATTTTCTACGATTGTAACAATTTTACAATTCTTAAATTGTACATTTCCCCGACAAAATCAGATTTCATTGACATTTGAAATATTCTTCTATAGAATGAAATTCAGAAAGACTTCTTTTCTAAAACACTATAACGCAAGAAATGAGTGGAAATTATGGCAGTTACAATAAAAGATGTTGCGGCACTTGCAGGTGTCTCGCCTTCTACTGTTTCCAGAACCTGCAAAGACAACCCTTCC
>JALFGN010000125.1 GCA_022777285.1 Blautia sp. | reverse complement strand
ATTCTGGATTTTATTAGAGCTTGGGATTTTGGTAACACCGAGATCCTGAAGCTCTTTTTTTAGTGAATCGTGCAGTTGGTATTCTGCTTGATGTTTGGTTCGGTATGCTTTTGGATTTTTAGCAGATTTGCAATCTTCAATTACCTTACGGCAGAGCCGGTAAGAATCACAGTGTTTCTGAATGACTTTCTGTGTACTCAGCTCATTGTTGATTTGTATTATTCTCTGATCAGCCGCATTAACAGAAGCATCAACATCAGAAAGATGCTGTTGGAAATCTTCATAATTCAGCAGGTTATTTTCGGAAAGATAGTTGAAGGTGCGTGCCGCTTCTTTCAGGTTATTTAGTTTTGCCCATCGTTCAAATCCTTCTCGATTGCCGGTCGTAACATAAGTGGAGATATTGATATACAGGCGAGCTTCTCTGGACAGATGCCTTGGAGCTTTTATTTTGTTACGGTTTTTTGCCAAACGGATGCGGACATTTTCTTCTGAATAATAGCTTCCAAGAGATTTCATATAAGTGAAGTTTTTCTGTTCCGGTGCACGGAAGGACAGGTGTTTTCCCTGTCGGACTTCATATCCGGCTAACTGCATTTTTTGTAAAAATTCCTCATAGTTGATGGAAGTCCAGATTGCTTTATCAACTGCAACACGTAGCTTGGCTTTCCAGCTGGTGCCACGATGATATTCCATGTTCTCCTTATAACTTTTGCCTTTTTCTCCGGTTGGCATACTGGTGGCAAGTCCATTTTCATGGCAGATACGATTACTGATCCGGCAGATTTTATGGTAGCTCCGCTTATTGGAAACATACTTGTGATGATCAACAAAACTTGCTGCATTAAAGATGATGTGGTTATGGATATGATTTTTATCAACATGGGTGCTTATCACATATTCATATTTTCCTTTCAGTACTTCGTTTGCAAATTGTTGCCCTAAGCGATGGGCAGTTTCGGCATCAACTTCTCCAGGTTTAAATGACTGGATCAGATGAAATGCCAGGTTATCACCTTTGTCCATTCCATTCTTTTTTGCCATTTCTCTTGTCATAGAAAATTCAAGATCTGCAGTTTCCGGGGAACAGCCAAAACTGGAAACTAACAGTTTTTCTTCTGTTTTATCTGGATTCGTGATGTAGTCCAGAGCTTTCTTGTCTGTTACTTTAATTGGGAAGATCTTAAGATACGCCATAATTCTTTCACCATCTCTTTTAATTCTTGCTTTTCTTCCGGATACAGATCACCGGTGCTGTTTACTTTTTTGGCAATCTGATTAATATTCACACCGATCTTATGCATTTCCTCATACTGTTTCTTCAGTGGAGTGGTATCGGTGTTGACGATGTAACCGTCGATTGCCATTTTACGAAGATAAGCTCCCATATTTTTTGTCTTTGATTCAATCATCTTTCTACGAATAAGCTTTTTTTCTTCTGGGGAAACACAAAACAAAATCTGTATATTTCTTTTTCTCTTTGCCATAGGCAGATTCTCCTTTCTTTGGTTCTTCGAAGTAGTGACTTCTGTGTTTTTAATTTAGGGCAGGGTTCCCTAAATTGCTGGTTTTCCGGAAGTGTATATACACTTCCTGTCCTTGCTATTTACCGGTGGCACAGCCTCCGGAAGAGAGTCTTAAAAAAGAACCCTCTATAAATAAGGTACTGAGAGAAGAAAAAGAGGACATCGAAGCTCAGAAGTATGACGCAAGCATGATTCTGTGGTATAGTAAAATCTGAATGAAAAAGAAGAAAAGAGGTCAAACCGATGTCACGGAAAAACCATAAGATGATAGATGGGAGATTACTGCAAACGAATAAGAAGTATTCCCAGTTAAAAATGAAGCAGAAAGAAAAGATTGCGGAATGGATGTTTCAGGCAACCAGAGATTATTATATGAAAAAATGTACTTTTCCGAGTGACAAACATCTGGAAGAAGTGGTGGATTCTGTTTATGAAAAAATTGAAGATGCAGAAATCTGGATTCCGTATGGAGAGGTCTTCAAGCATTATAAATCCAAACGATCGGATATCAACAAACGTGTCAGAAAATCTCTGAATGAAAAAGAAGAGAGTCAGATTGAGAAGGTCTGTTTTATGAATATGTGTATGATTCAGGATCATAAAGGGAATGTACTGGCTCTGGATAAAGTAAATGATAGCTATACCGGTACAACTTTTCCAGGCGGTCACGTAGAAGCAAATGAGATTTTTCAGAAATCTATGATTCGGGAAGTCTGGGAAGAAACAGGACTTACGGTTGAAGCACCGAAGCTTGGAGGATTATATCATTGGCATAAGAGCGGAGTGCACTATGTTATTACCTTGTATAAAGCGGATAAGTTTACCGGAGAATTAAAGAGTTCTGAGGAAGGAAGAGTTTATTGGATTCCGCTGGAAGAGTTAAAAACAAAAGAACTTGCTACAGGTATGGAACACGTTTTGCGGATTCTGGAATCAGAGAAGGTGGACGAGTGCTATATGCATCTGGAAGCAGATGGATATGTGGGAGACTTGTATTAAAGAATTACATGAGAAATGGCTGCCTGCTCATTGGAGAAA